>CAYUGX010000039.1:4686-21151 GCA_964444375.1 uncultured Porphyromonadaceae bacterium
CAACAAATGGACCGATCGTGAACATTTCTCACACTCAGGATATCCTGGTGGTCAGAAGGTTACTACACCTAAGCAAATGTTTGACAAAGATCCTACCCGTTTAATTGAGCACGCTGTCAAAGGCATGTTACCTAAAAACAGATTAGGCAGTGACTTATTCAGAAATCTGTATGTCTATGTTGGTGCTGAGCATCCTCATGAAGCTCAGAAACCCAAAGAAATTAATTTTAATCAGAAATAAACCACATGGAAGTAGTAAATGCCATTGGGAGAAGAAAGGCAGCGATTGCCCGGATTTTTGTATCCGAAGGTAAAGGGCAGATAACCATTAATAAGAAAGACTTGAATGAGTACTTTCCTTTGGATCAGCTCCAATACATCGTGATGCAACCGCTCAACTTGCTCGAGGTTTCTGATCGCTATGACATCCGCGTCAATTTAGATGGCGGTGGCGTAAAAGGTCAGGCAGAGGCTCTCCGGTTAGCTATTTCACGGGCTTTGGTTCAGATTGATCCTGAATCAAAGAAGATTTTACGTGCAAATGGCTTCATGACCAGAGACCCCAGAGTAGTTGAACGGAAAAAGCCCGGTCGTCCGAAAGCCCGGAAGCGTTTCCAATTCTCCAAGCGTTAAAAGTTTTACTGTCAAAGAGATTAGTTTAGGATCTAAACCGGCAGGACTTCAAACGAACTACCTGTCAGTTGCTTAAACAGAAGGTAAACTAAAAAAACAATTATGCCCAGAACAAATTTTCAAGAATTACTCGATGCTGGAGTACATTTTGGACACTTAAAAAGAAAGTGGAATCCACAGATGGCTCCTTACATTTTCATGGAAAGAAACGGCATCCACATTATCGATCTCCACAAAACTGTTGTGAAGATTGACGAATCAGCCGAAGCCATGAAACGCATAGCCAAATCAGGACGGAAGATCCTGTTTGTGGCTACAAAAAAACAAGCCAAAGAAATTGTAGCTGAAAATGTACAATCAGTTGGAATGCCTTTTATCACTGAACGCTGGTCTGGTGGTATGCTAACCAACTTCCCCACCATCCGGAAGGCCATTAAAAAAATGACATCTATTGACAAGATGGCTACCGATGGTACATTTGACAACATGTCAAAACGTGAAAGACTGCAGGTAACTCGTCAGCGTGCAAAGCTCGAAAAACTGCTCGGCAGTATTAAAGACCTGACCCGTCTTCCAGCAGCCCTTTTTGTGGTTGATGTTTCAAAAGAACACATCGCCGTTAAGGAAGCGAAAAAATTGAATATCCCTGTTTTTGGAATGGTTGACACCAACTCAGATCCTGATTCAGTTGATTTTGCTATCCCTGCCAATGATGATGCTTCAAAATCAATTGCCCTGATCACAGGTATTGTGTGCAAGGCAATTCAGGAAGGTTTAGATGAGCGCAAAGCTGAAAAAGACAAAGAGGCTGCTACTCAGAAAAACCAAAAGACTGAGGAAAAGGTCGAAAATGAAGCTGCTCCGGCAAAAAAATCTCCTGCAAAGAAAGAGCCTGCCAAAAAGGAAGAGGCTACCCCAAAAGCAGAAGAGAAGAAATAACCCAATTGATAACTGAAATAAAGGAAAAGAAAAATGGCTGAAATCAAAGCTGCTGATGTTGCCAAGCTCAGAAAAATGACTGGAGCTGGCATGATGGATTGCAAGAAGGCATTGGCTGAAACCAATGGTAATTTTGATGAGGCAATCGATATTCTTCGCAAAAAAGGACAAAAAATCGCTTCAAAACGTGCCGATCGTGAGGCCACTGAAGGTGCTGTTATTGCACTCGCTTCAGCTGATCGCAAAAAAGGAGCATTGATTGTGCTGAATTGTGAAACCGATTTTGTTGCAAAAAATGACGATTTCGTAAAATTCGCCACCGACATTGCTGAAGTTGCACTCAACGAATGGCCAGTTGATCTGCAGGCACTGAATGCACTTAAAGTCAATGGCAAGGTGATCGCTGATGAGATCATTAACCAAACCGGTGTAATTGGTGAGAAGATTGAACTGAGTAACTTCAGTAAACTTGAAGATGAATATGTCATCTCGTACATCCACCCAGGTAACAAACTGGCTACCCTGGTGAGTCTGAATAAAGAAGTTGAAGACGTGCAGATAGCTAAAGATGTAGCTATGCAGGTAGCTGCTATGGCACCTGTTTCGGTTGACAAATCATCGGTTCCACAAGAAGTGATTGATAAAGAGCTTGAGATTGGTCGTGAGATTGCTTTGCAAGAAGGCAAACCGGCTAATATCGTGGATAAAATTGCGGAAGGTAAACTCAACAAATTCTTCAAAGAGAATACCCTGTTGAGCCAGCAATTCATCAAGGATAGTAAGATCAGTGTTTCTGATTACCTGAAACAAGCTGATAAACAACTGACGGCAACCGCGTTTGTGCGTCATACTCTGAACGTGTAATCCATTTAGGACTCGATAACTTGAGGGTGTCATGTGTGTGACACCCTCTTTTTTTTTACCTTCGGACCAAACTATCCAACCATGAAAGAATATAGAAGAGTCTTGCTCAAGTTGAGTGGTGAATCCCTCATGGGTCAGGAGTCACACGGCATCGACACTGACCATTTGCAGCGCTACGTCCAGCAGATTATTGAAGCCCAGCAAGGGGGCTTGCAAGTTGGAATTGTCATCGGTGGCGGAAATATTTTCAGGGGCCTTTCTGGTGTGGATCGTGGCTTCGATCGGGTGAAAGGTGACTACATGGGGATGCTGGCGACCGTGGTCAATGGCTTGGCCCTGCAATCGGCTTTTCAAGCCAATCAGGTTGTGGCCAGATTGTTTACTTCTATCCGTATGGAACCGGTTTGCGAATTCTGGAATCGGGATGTTGTACTGGAAGCACTCGAGGCCGGAACCATCTGCATTTTCTCAGGAGGCACCGGTAATCCCTATTTCACCACAGATACCACAGCTGCACTGCGGGCCGTTGAAATTAAAGCCGATGCCTTACTCAAAGGAACGCGTGTAGACGGCATTTATACCGCAGATCCAGAAAAAGATCCACAGGCCACGCGTTTCGATGAAATCAGTTTCGATGAAGTGCTAAAACGAAACCTTCGCATCATGGACCTGACCGCTTTCACGCTTTGCAAAGAAAATGAGCTTCCGATACTGGTCTTCGATATGGATACCGAAGGTAATCTGATGAAATTGATTTCAGGCCAAAAAATTGGAACATTGGTACAAAATTAAATACATTTGTTCGTCAAAAATTATGAATCATGAATGACGAGGTGGAATTAATTCTGGAAGACGCTGAAGAAAAAATGCAGCGTGGGCTCAAACACTTAGACAGTGAATTGGCAAAAATCAGGGCCGGTCGCGCAAGCGTAAATATGGTTGATGGCATTGCCGTTGATTATTACGGATCCATGACCCCTTTAAACCAAGTGGCCAATATCAATACCCCTGATCCACGTACACTGGCAATTCAGCCCTGGGAAAAGACCATGATTGATCCGATCGAAAAAGCCATACTGGCTGCGAATATTGGATTAACCCCTATGAATAATGGTGAAATCATCCGTATTAGTATCCCCATGCTCACCGAGCAAAGGAGACAGGAGCTGGTTAAGCAGGTGAAAAATGAAGGGGAAAACACCAAGGTCAGTATCCGCAACTCGAGGCGAGACGCGAATGAACACCTCAAAAAACTTTTAAAAGAAGGCCTGTCTGAAGATCTCGAAAAAGATGCCGAAAGCGCTGTTCAGGAGCTCACCGATGACTACATCAAGCAGGTTGACACAAAAATCAGTACGAAAGAAACGGATATCATGACGATTTAGGAACCAATCAGGTTAAATAATTCATCAAGCCGTGGAGTCAGAATGATTTCTGTTCTGCGGTTTTTTTGTTTCCCCTGGGCTGTTTCGTTGCTGTCAACCGGGATGAATTTACTTCGCCCAGCAGCACTGAGCCGTTTTGGATCTATTGATGAATGATCCAGCAAGATTCGTACAATGGATGTGGCCCTCTTAACACTGAGATCCCAATTGTCAAGCATCAAATTTGAGGTGCTGTTAATGGGTACATTATCGGTATGCCCTTCGATCAGGATTTGAATATCGGGATTTTGCTCCAGAACCACAGCCAGCTTTTTCAGGGCATCGGTACCTTTAGCTCCTACTTCAAAACTCCCTGATTTGAACAGCAACTTTTCTTCGAGTGATACATAGACTTTCCCGTTTTTCATCTCTACACTCAGCTCATCGGCACTGAATGCATACAGCGCTTGAGCCACCTTGGTTCTTAAACCCGACATAATTGAATCTTTTTCTGACAAAATCGATTCCAATTCCACAAGACGGGTGTGCTGCATTTCATAATCGTCTTGCAGCTTTTCCAAATTTCTTCTTTTCGCCTCAAGACTGTCTGCCAATTTCCGCAGTTCATCCTCCTGCTCCATCAAGCGCTGCTGATTCAGTTGCAATTCTTGTAGTATACGAGCCGACTCACGATCGCTACCCGAAGCAAGCTCAGCCTGAATTTTCACCAGGTTTTGGTATAGATCATCCGTTTTCTGGTATCTCTCCTGCAGGCGATTGTATGCCCGCTTTGTTTCGAGAATTTCAGATTCAATTCGCTCAACCTGCCTGTCTAGAACCCGAATCCGAGAATTCAGCTCGGTATTTATGACCGACAGATTAGTATTCTCAGCTCGCAATTCAGTAAGCTGATTCTCTTTCAGTTGATTCGCCTCTTTAAGCTGCTTGAATTGAGTGAGTGGACCACAACTAACCAGCACAAAAGCCAACAATCCAAATCCGTAGAAAAATCTAATCATCATCGTGTATTATTTGGTGGCGGAAACTGCAATAAATATACAAATTGAACAGAAATTGCTGTGAAGGAAATATGTATAAAATTGTAACTTTAGCCGCGCTGAGTAGGAATATGGAAGAAAGAAAGTTTCCTGTATTAGAAACCATCAATAGCCCGGATGATTTAAAAACACTTCGTCCTGAGGAACTGATCACCCTTTGTACTGAATTGCGAGATTTTATTATTGAAGAAGTCTCATGCAATCCTGGCCATTTCGGAGCCAGCCTGGGTGTGGTTGAACTCACTGTGGCCCTGCATTATGTGTATAACACACCTTATGACAATCTCATTTGGGATGTTGGACACCAGGCTTATGGACATAAAATAATAACCGGCCGGCGAGATCAGTTCCACACCAATCGAAAACTTAAGGGCATCAGTGGTTTTCCTAAGATCAGTGAAAGCGAATACGACAGTTTTGGTACCGGGCATTCGTCTACCTCAATCTCAGCCGCATTAGGTATGGCAGTTACCGCTGACCGTGACAACGAACCCGATCGCCAAACTGTAGCTGTGATCGGCGATGGGGCACTCACCGGCGGAATGGCCTTAGAGGGCTTAAATAATGCGGGCATCGAGCGCTCGAATATCCTGGTGATTCTCAATGACAACAACATGGCTATTGACCCTAACCGGGGAGCTTTGAAAGAATACCTACTCGATATTACCACCTCCAAATCCTATAACCGCTTCAAAGACGATACCTGGAAAATTTTAGGAAAGCTCAGCAAGATTGGTCCAGACACACGACGTATGGTTCAGACTGTTGAAAATGCGGCCAAGTCAGCTATTCTAAAACAGAGTAATCTTTTTGAAGCCCTGAACTTCAGATATTTCGGTCCTGTAGATGGTCATGATGTTATTCATCTAACCAAAATACTGGCCGACCTGAAACACATTCGCGGACCCAAATTGCTTCACCTTCAAACCAAAAAGGGAAAAGGTTTCAAGCAAGCCGAAATCAATCAAACTACTTTTCATGCACCCGGGTTATTTGATAAAAAAACAGGACGCCTGATCCAGGAAGACAAGCCCGGGTTTCCACCGAAATACCAGGATGTTTTTGGCCACACTCTGCTGGAGTTGGCCGAAAAGAATGAAAAAATTGTGGGTATTACCCCCGCCATGCCCTCAGGATCGTCTCTGAATATCATGATGGAGAAGATGCCCAATCGAACATTTGATGTGGGTATAGCAGAACAGCACGCTGTTACTTTCTCAGCCGGCATGGCCGCCAAAGGCCTGATTCCTTTCTGCAACATATACTCTTCGTTCATGCAACGGGCCTATGACCAGGTGATCCATGATGTCGCTCTGCAAAATCTACCCGTGGTGTTTTGCCTTGACCGGGGTGGCCTGGTCGGATCGGATGGCCCCACTCATCATGGTGCATACGATTTATCTTATATGCGTCTGGTGCCAAATTTGATCGTTTCTGCTCCAATGGACGAGAAGGAGCTCAGAAATCTGATGTATACGGCCCAGGCTGATAACCATGGTCCTTTTGTTATCCGCTATCCCAGAGGGAAAGGCATTTATGTCGACTGGCGGTGTGATTTTGAAGCCCTCCCAATCGGTCGGGGACGGCAATTGGCAGATGGGGAAAAAGTGGCCATTTTATCGCTGGGAACCACAGGAAATCTGGTTTCATCAGCCATCAAAAAACTAAATGCCGAAAAGGTGTTTCCGGCCCATTTTGACCTCAGGTATCTCAAACCGCTCGATGAAAATCTTCTGCATAGCGCCTTTAAAACATACGACCACATCATTACCATTGAAGACGGCTCATTGATTGGCGGATTTGGTTCGGCAATCACCGATTTCAAAAATGACCACGGATATACCAATAGCGTTAAAAAACTCGGCATTCCGGATGAATTTATCGAACAGGGCACTCAGCGACAATTATACAAAATCTGCGGTTTTGATACCGAGTCAATAATCGCCACGGTTCGCTCGCTTGTTGAGTAGCATGGGTTTTCGAAAAAACCTCGTATATTTAATGATCGATCACTGAATTCTTATACTATGGCTACAATGATACAAGCCGTCTTGGTTGACGATGAAGACAACAGTCTGGAAGCTTTAGAAATCTTACTCAATAAATACTGTCCAGACGTGCAGGTCATCGGCCGTGCCCAATCGGTTGAAGAAGCTGTGAATACCATCGATGAAGTTAAACCTGAGTTGTTATTTCTAGATATCGCCCTACCGGATGGTCAGGGATTCGAGGTTTTAGAAACCATAGAACACAGTGATTTTGAAGTAATCTTCACAACGGCTTATGATCAGTACGCCCTTAAAGCCTTTGATTTCTCAGCCCTTGACTACTTGCTAAAACCAATCAATGCCGAAAAACTACGGCAGTCGGTTGAGCGCTTTCAGGAAATTCGGGGTCAGGAAAACTTCTCAGAGCGCGTAGGCGTTCTGAAAGACAGCCTGAACAACCTCAATGAGCGCATTATCTTGTCATCCATGGACGGCTTTGAGGTATACAAAATTGCCGATATTATCCGCTGTGAAGCCAACGGGAGCTACACCACCTTTTTTATCAAAGGGGGTAAGAAAGTAGTGACCTCAAAAACCCTGAATAATTTCGAGAAACTCTTGTCTGACATGCCTTTTGTCAGAGTCCACAGTAAGCACCTGGTCAACCTGAATTACATTAAAAAATACATCAGTGGCCGGGGTGGGTACATCGTTTTTGAAGACGATACTCAGGTTGATGTGTCTGAGCGGAAGAAGAAAGAGTTCATCCGGCTCATGAAAGAACACGCACGTTCGACCTGATATTTGCACCATTTGGGGCATTTATTGCACCATGCGTCGCATTTATAGCTAGTTTCCCCCATTATTATTAGGCAGAAAGTCAATTTTTTGGTATTTTTTGTGGTCTAATCAAACCGACAGAAACCAAATTGGCTAGAAATTAACTCTTAAAACAGGAAACATGAGAAAATTTACTCTCCTATTCGCATTTCTCCTTTGTTTTTCAATAAGCTACGCTCAAAAAATAAAGACCAATCCGAATGTGGGTCTGGTCGATCGGGAGCACTATGGTCAAGCGCTTGTTGAACAATCAAATTACAAGTTTGAGGGTGAAGTGTTTTACCTTGAAACCTTTGATTTTGCTGATGAAACCCAGGAAAGAGGCTGGTCTCTGCCCGAGGGTTGGCAAATCGTTGATGACAATGACCACGGTCACTACTGGACCTGGCGTGCAGGTACCGACAGCATCAAAGGACGGTATACTTTTGAACCCGGTCATATTTATTCTAAAACGCCAGAGGATGGATACTTCGTTCTACCGATGGATGAATTTCAATCAATTGATGGTGGCAACCTTGGATTGGGTGGTAATGCCTGGTTTCAAATGGCCCCGATCGATTGCTCAACTCACCCCTCGGTGGTGATGAAACTGCGCCAGAATTTCCGTGGTTGCTGTGGTCTGCCCGACATCAAAGTCAGGATCAGTAACGACCAGGGGGTACACTGGGCCGACTTTGACATGCGTTTTGGCACAAATACCAATGTATTTTGTGAAAAGCCTATCGTCGAAATCAATATTTCAGAAGTTGCGGCGGGGATGCCTGATGTTTGGATTCAGTTTCTCTGGAATGGAAACAGCCACTACTTCTGGTGTATCGATGATTTTGAGCTTTCTGAAGGCTACAACAATGAATTGCAGCTCGAAGACTCCTGGGTATATATGTCTGACCTCGTGGCCGATGACAACAATGAAGGCTACTTCTTTATGACTCCATTAACTCAGATAAATGATGTCTTAGGTGGATGGTCTTTCCGGGGTGCATTGCTCAATGCAGGAATGGAAGATGCCTGGGGCGTCAATTTAAATGCTGAAATTTGGAAAAATGGCACATCCGTTTACAATGAAACATCAGATAACGGTATGATTGCTGCCATTGACCGCGATACTTTTAACGTTACAACCCCTTATTTTCCAGATGAATACGGATCATATAAAATGAAGCTGACCGCTCAGATGGAAGCCACCGATGGTGTGCCCATGAACAATGTCTACGAAGACTGGTTCCATGTGGGTGATAGCGTCTACTCTATTTGTGACTGGGACCTGGAGACCTATTCAAGTACTGCCTCCTGGAGCAACAAAGACGGTGATATGCTGGGTTGTGTGTATGAAATAACCAGCGATGTTGAGGTCAACTCCATATCAACCATGATTATGCAACGTCAGCAGAATCCACAGGCCAGTACACAAGTGGGCTATGGCTATCAGGCCTGGATTTATTACTGGGACGCAGATGACCAGATCTACATACCACTCATTTCATCAGACTTCTATGAGGTCACTGAGGAAACACTGAATAATTGGGTAACCATTCCACTGGAGAAAGATGGAGAATCTGAATTCTTATTTGCCGGTGAAGAGTATATAGCTGCCATTCAAGGCTTCCACTATGGCCCAAGCGGCGACAACAACACCTGGCGTTTTACCCTCGGATCAGACCTTGACCATAAATACAATGATGGAAAATCGGTATGGATGGATATTGGCGATGAATCCTGGTATACAAATGATACCGACCTTTCCATGGTACGGATGAACCTAAACGTGGATGGTGCACCAACCACTTGTTCAGTTGTCTTCAATGTAGACATGAATATCCCGATCACAAATGGCTATTTCCATCCTGAATGGGGAGAGTTTGTTGATATCTCAGGATCTTTCAATGGTTGGGGAGATTCAGAACATATGACCGATGAAGATGGTGATGGTATTTACACGCTAACCGTTGATAACATCCCAGTATTCGAAGCCATTGAATACAAATACAGGATCAATGCCAATTGGGATACTTCAGAATTCCCACTCGGTGGTCCAAACAGAGTATACATCACCCATTATTACAATGAGACTGACGATGAATACAACGATGGTGTAGCACTGAGCATCAATGTTGAAGACCTGACCCAGAGTTTGAAAGTGTATCCCAATCCAACAGACGGATTGTTTAGCCTTGAGGTTCAAAACAAGTATGCTGCATCATTGGATATCTCTGTGGTAAACATTCACGGTCAGGTAGTATATCAAAATCTGGTTCATGATGTGTTTACTCACAATGAGCAAATTGACCTGACTACATTCGCCAAGGGCATGTATTTCTTGAAAGTAAACAACAGCGTGACAAAGCTGATGGTTAAATAAACCCCTTTCCTCCTCTATGTGAGGACTTTGTACAGTATTCGAGCCCCTTCAAGTAAGAAGGGGTTCGTTTTTAAAATTCTTAATTCTAGCTATATGAAAAAACTCTACTTTATTTTTTTCTTATTACTCATTGGCTCGGTTGTCTATGCGCAACGTGTGAAAATCAATCCGAATGTGCAGGAAACCGACCGGGTTCTTTACCAAAAGACTGATCTCAAGGCTCCTGATTTTAAGTACGAGGGCGAAGTGTTTTACACTGAGACCTTTGATTTTGCCGATCCATCCGATGACAGAGGATGGTCGTTGCCTGAAGGGTGGCAAATTGTTGACGAAAATGACATGGGGCATTACTGGGAATGGAGAGCTGGAACAGACAGTATCCTGGGTCGCTTCTCTTTTGAGCCAGGGCACAAGTTCTCTTTGTCACCTGAAGACGGTTACATTGTGTTACCGATGGACGAGTACAATTTCCGGGATGGAGTGAGCTCCAGTGACAATGGCTGGGCCTGGATCCAAATGGCCCCAATTGATTGTTCAGGGCGTGGCTCAGTGGTGATGAAATTCCGTCAGTATTTTAGAACCTGTTGTGCTGGATCCCCAAACCTGAAGGTTAGAATCAGTAATGACCAGGGTGTGCACTGGGCCGATTACAACATGGCTTTTGGTACGCCAACGAACACCTTCTGCAAAAATCCTTATGTTGAGGTAAACATAAGCAACGTGGCAGCCGGGATGCCCGATGTATGGGTACGGTTTGAATGGGACGATAACCGACGGTATTTCTGGTGCATCGATGATTTTGAGTTGAGTGAAGGCTACACGAATGAGCTGCAACTCGAAGACACCTGGGTGATGATGTCTGACCTATCGGATGAAGACCAGGACGAGGGATTCGTTTTTATGACCCCACTGTCACAAATCAACGATGTACTTGGCGGATGGACTTTTAACGGCGCCTTTTTGAATGCTGGTAGTGCCGACCAATACGACTGTACGCTCAACGCTGAAATTTGGAAAAATGGAACATCTGTTCACACCGCTAGTTCAGATGCCGTTGAGATTTGGACCCTTGACCGGGATACCGTATACATCACAGATCCCTACTTTCCAGACGAATACGGATCCTATGAATTTAAACTAACCGCTACCCAGGAACAAGAAGATGGAGTTCCAACAAATAATGATTATTCTGATTGGTTCCACGTCACTGATAGTGTTTACTCTATGTCAGACTGGGATTTTGAGACCTACTCAAGCACCGCCAGTTGGGGCAACAATGATGGTGATTTTCTGGGTATTGTCTATGATGTAACACAGGAATGTGAAGTTAATTCCATGTCTGTCTTCATTCAGCAGCGGCCTGAAAACCCGACAGCCAGTACACAGGTAGGTTACAGCTTCCAGTATTTCATCTTTTATTATGATGAAGATGAGGAGAACTGGTTTGAGTTGATTAGTTCAGAATGGTGGGAGGTTGAAGAAGACATGATTAACACCTGGGTTACATTACCCATGGAAAAAGATGGTGAATCAGAATTTCTGTTTCCCGGACAGTATATTGCAGCCATTCAGGTTTTCCACGGAGGCGGAGACAGCCCTGATAATAACCTGTATCGCTTTACTATCGGTTCTGATCTGGATCACAAATACCATCGCTTTAAGTCGGTTTTTCAACTGATTGACGGAGATGGAAGCTGGTACGTAAATACGACCGATCTGTCTATGATCAGAATGAACCTAGCCTACAGCGGGGCCCCAATGGTGGGAACTGTTGAGTTCAACGTAGACATGAATATCCCCATCACTAATGGTTATTTCCATCCCGAATGGGGTGATTTTGTCGATATTTCAGGTACCATTAATGGTTGGGGTGATTCAGACCATATGGAAGATTCCGACGGAGATGGAATTTACACCTTAACTGTTGAAGGTATTCCTGTATTTGAAAACATCGAGTATAAGTATCGCATCAACGCAAACTGGGACACCTCAGAATTCCCAATGGGTGGTCCAAATCGTGTGTACAGAACCCATTATTACAACGTCACAGACGACGAATACAATGATGGCGTGGCCCTGAGTGTTGATCCGCTTGATATGACCCAAAGCCTAAAGGTATATCCGAATCCAAGCAGTGGAGACTTCACCCTTGATGTTCAACTACCACAAGCCACTGATTTGCATATCAGTGTAATGAATATTCACGGTCAGGTTATCCATCAAAATCAGGTCAGCTCTGTACTGAACCACCGCGAAAACATAGACTTAAGCCATTGTGCGAAAGGCATGTATTTCATCAAGGTCAATAATACTGTTACTAAGCTACTAGTTAAATAAGACCACTCTTGTATTAAAAAAGGGGCCGTCTGGCCCCTTTTTTGTTGTCCAGTTGTCGGGTTTTCTGGTTGTTGTCTGGTTTTGATATATTCATTATCTTCGCTGCGCAATTCCAAACACACCCACACTTCCATCACACCCACACCCACACCCTACTTGCCCAGGTGGCGGAATTGGTAGACGCGCTGGTCTCAAACACCAGTGAACGCAAGTTCGTGCCGGTTCGACCCCGGCCCTGGGTACAAAAGGCAAGACTTAAGCCTGCCCTCAAGAAATCGGGGGACCAAAGACCGAAGACCCATGTGAAATCACCTGGGTCTTTTTTGCTTCTTCTGCAACAATCAAAACCCTGTTCATCAAATAATTAATGACAATTAATCCGCATTGTCATAACTTAATTAAATTTGACAGTGGACAGGTGGTATAAAATGCAAAATCAATTCATTAACAGGACATTACTAGTTAGGAACCTGATTCTTATTTGGGTAGGCATACTCATCTTTGTTTGTACCCCATCAAAATCATTCGCAGATGAAGGAGTTAGATTCACCCATCTTTCAGTCGAGGATGGTCTATCCAATGCAACCGTTTCATGTATAGTGCAAGACTCTATTGGCTTTATTTGGATTGGAACTGTAGACGGGTTGTGTAGATATGATGGCTACAATTTCAAAACCTATCGGAACAATCCCGATGATTTTGGATCCCTACCTCATAACGAAATCTGGGCTTTGTGTGTTACCAGTAATGGTGATCTGTGGGTCGGTACCCGAGGAGGTGGATTGTGTCGGTATAGCAGAGAACTTGATTCTTTTGAGATTTTTTCACGTGAAGAGGGCAATCAGAAAAGCATTAGTAATAACATTATCAGAGCTCTATTCGAGGATAGTCAACAACGATTATGGATTGGAACTCGTGAGGGGCTAAATCTTTTGAACCAGGAGTCTGGTACTTTTACTCGTTACTTGTCAAATGATCAGGATCCTACAAGCTTAAGCTATGGATTTATCAGGGGTATTTGTGAGGATACCACCGGAAACTTATGGCTGGCTACACAAGGGGGTGGACTGAATGTTTTTAATCCCAACACAGAAATATTCACTCATTTTAAGCACCAGAGAGATAATTCACAAAGCATTACGAGCAATATTGTATGGCATGTAGAAGCCGACGATAATAACAATATATGGGTATCCACTGATACCGGATTGGATCGGGTAATTCAGGAAGATGGGGAATACGCTTTTCTACACTATGCCCATGATCCCAATGCATCAGCAAGTTTAAGTCAGGGAAGTGTCTATCTCACATTCACTGATTCAAAAGGACAAATGTGGGTTGGAACTGATTATGGATTGGATCGTTACAACGAAAAAAACGACTCCTTCTTTCATTATCAGCGAGATGACACAGATCCCCAAAGTTTAAGTGATAACCAGGTCTGGGCGATTTTTGAAGACCAGACCGGCCTGATGTGGTTCGGCACCCATTGGGGTGGACTTAATCTTTACAACCCAGCTCAGGGAGCTTTTAATCACTACACGTACAAAAAAGGTAATCCAAATGGCTTATCCAATAAGTCTATACTCGCTTTTCACCAAGACAGGGATGGGGATATTTGGATCGGAGTTGACCATGGGGGTGTAAATCTTTTCGATCGAGCTACAAAAACGTTCAAACACTACATGAACATGTCTGATGATCCGACTAGTTTGAGCAGTAATCCAGTATTGACTTTCGGAGAGGATAGTGAGGGTAATTTATGGGTGGGAACCTGGGGTGGTGGAGTGAACCGGTTTGACAAAGTTAGAGAGACCTTTACCAGATTTCTTCCAGATGAATTGGATCCGGGGTCATTATGCAATCCTCATGTATACTCGGTATTTGAGGATAAACTCGGTAATTTATGGTTTGGCACCCATGATTGTGGCTTGCACCTGTATATCCGAACCACAGGGAAATTCACACACTTTTTCCCAGATGGTAATGATTCAACAAAACTGAGTTCGGGAAGAATTTGGGCAATATTCGAAGATAGCCGTAATAATTTGTGGATTTGTACAAATGATGGATTAAATCTGTTCGATAGGAATCAACAAACCTGTAAAGTATACAAATCACAGACAAATGATCCGAAAAGCCTTCCAAGTAATGCCATACACACGATTTTCGAAGACAGTAAATCCAGGTTATGGTTTGGTACCGGAGGTGGTCTGTGCAGCTTCGATAATGATACAAATACATTTAAAACATACAACACAAACGATGGTCTCCCAAACGACCAGGTAGCAAACATACTTGAAGACAATCTAGGCAACCTCTGGCTTGGAACCTTCCAAGGACTGTCAAAATTCAATCCGGATCAGGAAACATTCCAGACCTATCTGAAAAATGATGGGATACTGAGCAACTCAATAAATAAAAGAGCTTGTCTTAAAAGTCAGGTGGGTGAAATGTATTTTGGAAGCCCTGAGGGATTCATCTCCTTCTTTCCAGATGATGTCAGAAGCAATCTATTTACACCACCTATTGTGATCACAGATTTCCAAGTATTTAATAAACCTGTCAGCATTGGACTGGATTCGCCACTAAAGAAAGATATCACAATAACCAAAGAGATAACACTTTCCCACAAAGATTACGTGTTTTCTTTCGAATTTGCGGCCCTCGATTACACAGTACCTGAAAAGAATCGATACGAATACATACTTGAAGGGTTTGAAAAAGAGTGGAATAGCAAATCTTTTGAAGATCGAAGAGCCACCTATACAAACCTTCCCCCAGGAGACTATATTTTTAAAGTCCGCGGTACCAATAATGACGGAATCTGGAGTACAGCCATCAGGGAGATTAGCATAACAGTTTTGCCCCCATGGTGGAGGATGAAATGGTTCATTATTACAGTGGCCAGCTTGATGATCTTGCTTGTAGCAGGATCCTTCTTCTGGCAAAGAAAGCTAGCAAAAAATCGAGAAAAGAAGCTTGAGAATTTGGTCGTAGATCGTACCGGCCAATTATTAATAGCGAAAGATGAAGCAGAAAAAGCAAGAAATAAAGCTGAATCTGCAAACAAAGCAAAGAGTACTTTTCTGTCTAACATGAGTCATGAATTGAGAACTCCACTTAATAGCATACTCGGATATACCCAACTATTGGCAAGGAACAAAGAACTTGATCAAAAGCAGAAAGCCGGGCTTGACGTGGTTATGACCAGCGGACAGCATCTATTAGGCTTGATCAATGACCTTCTAGACCTATCCAAAATTGAAACACATAAAATTACGCTTGCTGAAACTGAAATTGATTTGTCACGATGCCTTAATGATGTAGTTTCCATTATACAAATTCGCGCTCAGAAAAAAGGTTTGTTATTCACCCAGAGGTTCTCAGAGAACCTCCCCACCAACATTCGAGTTGATTCTAAAAGGTTAAGTCAGGTTTTGCTAAACCTCCTTACTAACAGTATCAAATTTACCAACGAAGGAGAGGTTGCTTTTGAAGTAGCTCCTGTTCCAACATCTCTTCCCGAGATGGATTCTTCCGATTTTCGCACCATCCGATTTACGGTTAGAGATACTGGAATTGGAATCCCTGAAGATAAATTAGATGCAATTTTTACTGCCTTTACTCAAGTTAAGGACCAAGACGATGTAACCGAAGGAACAGGACTTGGCCTGACCATTAGCCAACAAATCGTAGATATGATGGGAGGCACGATCATAGTTGAAAGCATGCCAAATGAAGGGTCGACATTCTGGTTTGATATATCTGTTCAAAAAGTGGCCAGATCTGCAAAGAAAGAAGACATGTCAATCGATAAAATAGCTGGGTATGACGGGGATCGAAAAAGCATTTTGATTGTTGATGATAACCAAAATAGTCGGACGTTTTTGGTTGACATTCTTGGGCATCTGGATTTCACCGTATATGAGGCAGTAAATGGTAAAGAAGCAGTCGAAATGGTTGAGAAAAATAGCCCTGATCTAATCTTAATGGATTATCAGATGCCAATAATGAATGGACTTGAAGCCATTCGCCAGATAAAGACTAAGACTGAACACACGCATTCTAAGATTATTATGG
>CAYUGX010000040.1:0-16685 GCA_964444375.1 uncultured Porphyromonadaceae bacterium
GATTTCTTTTAGTGCTTGAACCAGTTCTACAGCTTCGGGCTCGAGTTCGTATTGAGCAGATTCAAGTTTGGCCAAATCGATCACATCCTCTATGAGGTGACATAACTTGTCTGAGTTGTACCGGATTTGTTGTTTGTAACCGTTGATCTCCTCAAGTGAAACATCCTCGGCTGCAATCAAATCTGAGAATCCCATGATCGCATTCATGGGAGTTCTGAATTCATGACTCATGACCGATAGAAAGGCTGACTTCAAGCGATCACTCTCTTCGGCCTTTTCTTTCGCTTCAATGAGATTCAGTTCATACTTCTTTCGCTGATTGATATTCGTCTGGGTTCCAATAGCTCTGACAGGGTTGCCTTCTGGGGTATATTCAATGCACTTTCCCCTGACCATCATCCACAGCCACTCTCCCGATTTATGCTGCATGGGTATTTCCAGGTCGATTGACTTGTTTTTCTCAAAAGCTTCAAGGGCTTGGCTTTTGAAACTTTCATAGTTTTCACTACCCATGAAATTGCCAAAGGTTTTCAATGAAGACGATAATTCAGTAGGGATGTAACCTAACATGGTGAAAAGCTGGTCACTGAATATCATGGTCCCTTTTTCCATGTTCCAATCCCACAACCCATCGTTTACCGCCTGTAGGGTTAAGGCATACTGTTCCTGCGTTTTTTCCAATATAGTCTCCCTGGCCGATTCCTCGGTGATATCGAGAATGAAACCAATAACACCGCTAATTTGCTGTTTGGTATTGCGTAATGGCAGGTATTTTTCACGGGTGATGCCCTTTCGATCATTAGGCAAATGAAAGTGGTATTCTCCAGGTGGAGAAATAGTGCCCTCACGTGTTGATTGAATGATTTTTGAAACCCCATTTTCTATCAGATGGGGAAAATGGTCCCAAATTTTCCGACCGTCAAAAAGTGTCTCAGCTGAATATCCTGACATTACCTCCATTTCCCGGTTCCAGTATATCGGTTTGAAATCGCGGTCTAGCACGTAAATGCCCTCGTCAGTAGAAGAGAGGATGTTATTGACAAATATCTGGTTGTTTTTTAAATCTTCAATGTACTGTTGCTTTTTGGTTTCATCTTCAAGTAGTCCAACCAAAAAACGCTCCCCTGAAATATCTTTGAAATGAAAAACACGCTCTCTGATCCATTTGTGCTTACCATCCGATCTGCGGATTCGAAAACTATGATCGAGATTTGCTTCGCTTCCATCAACGAGTTTTTGGTAGTCTGCCTTCATTAGTTCAACATCGTCGGGGTGAGAAATTTCAGTTAGTTGATCCAGTTTCCCGTATGCCAGTTTTTCAGAGTGTTCAACTAAATCTTCAAAATAGGGGGATACATATACTGTTTTTATCGCATTACGAATCCAGAAAACCTGAGGGGCAGCTTCTGAAAAAACACGAAACCACTTTTCTTTTTTGCCCGATTCCTGCAGATCAATTTGATCGGCTACCCGGTCTTTTCTCATTTTTTTAATCTTATTCCTGGCTACCGAATAGCTGATCAACAAGATGAGTGAAAGAAGGGCAGCGCCAATAAGGCTGTATTCCTGCCAGGTCAACTGCTCCAGCAATGATTTGATCTCAGTCATGAAAAAAAATATAGCGTTTAGGACTACAAAATCAAAGATAGTGAACCGATGAGGTCATTGCCTGAGTTACCTGGATTTTTATGAACAATATTTTTAACTTAGACACTCAAATATCTAAGCTCAGTAACATGGAAACCAGAATCGAAAAGGATACCATGGGACCTGTCGAGGTTCCTGCAGAAAAGTATTGGGGAGCGCAAACTCAGCGGTCAAAGAACAACTTTAAAATAGGGGATGGAGAGATGCCGATAGAGATCATCTATGCCTTTGCCTATCTAAAGAAAGCTGCAGCCCTATCCAACGCAGAATTGGGCGTATTGGACCCTGAAAAAGCCGAGTTGATTGCTCAGGTTTGTGACGAAATTCTTGCCGGTACATGGAATGATCAATTCCCCCTGGTGGTGTGGCAAACGGGTTCTGGAACACAGTCAAATATGAACGTTAATGAGGTGATTGCCAACCGTGCAAATGTGTTGAAAGGAGGAACACTTGGAAGTAACGAACGCTTCATTCATCCAAATGATGATGTAAATAAATCTCAGTCTTCTAACGATACTTTCCCGACCGCAATGCATATTGCAGCCTACCGGATGTTGAAAGAAAAGACCTTCCCAGGGTTGCAAGTGCTGCGAAATACCTTGCATCGCAAGGCTGAAGAGTTTAAAGCTGTGGTTAAGATCGGACGTACTCATTGGATGGATGCAACACCCTTAACACTGGGCCAGGAGTTTTCTGGATATGTTTCACAACTGGATCATGGGATTAAGGCCCTCGAACATACCTTGAGCCATTTGGCTGAAATTGCTTTGGGTGGTACTGCAGTCGGTACCGGAATAAACACACCCAAGGGGTATGCTGAAAAGGTAGCAGCGAAAATTGCTGAATTAACGGGATTGCCGATCGTAACGGCAGAGAACAAGTTCGAAGCTTTGGCTGCTCATGATGCCATTGTTGAATCACATGGTGCGATTAAACTTATAGCGATTAGCTTAATGAAAATTACCAATGATATCCGCGTCTTGGGATCCGGACCCCGATCGGGTATTGGTGAAATTTTAATTCCTGCAAACGAGCCGGGCTCTTCGATTATGCCGGGTAAAGTGAATCCAACCCAGGCAGAAGCGCTGACTATGGTCTGTGCCCAGGTTATTGGCAACGATGCGGCCATTTCGGTTGGTGGTATGAGTGGTCATTTTGAACTGAATGTATTCAAGCCGATGATGATTCATAATTTTCTGGAGTCGGCCAGGTTACTTGGTGACGCCTGTCTATCATTTAATAACAATTGTGCAGTTGGGATTGAACCCAACCAGGAGGTCATCCAGGATAACCTTGAGAATTCTCTCATGTTGGTTACGGCGCTTAACACACACATCGGATATGAAAAGGCCGCAGAAATAGCTAAAAAGGCCTATAAAGAGAATACCACACTAAGAGCAGCTGCCTTGGCATTGGATTACCTGTCGGATGAAGAGTTTACAAAATGGGTTGATCCCAGCAAAATGATAGGTTCCTTAGATTGATATCACACCATGACTGGCCCAAAGATTGACACTCACCAGCACTTCTGGCACTATAATCCCCAGGAATATGACTGGATTCATGACAGTTTGTTTAGGTTGAAACGAGACTTCCTTCCTGAGGAGCTTGAGGCAGAGATGAATAAAGTGAGGTATCAGGGATGCATAGCCGTTCAGGCACGCCAAAGTTATGAAGAGAGCAAATGGCTGTTAAGCTTAGCCAAAAAGCATGCTTTTATTCAAGGGGTGATAGGATGGGTTGATTTGCAGCACCAGGCTATCGATGAGCACCTTGATGAATTTAAAGATTTTCATGCCTTGAAAGGTGTGAGACATGTGGTGCAGGATGAGCCTGACATTGACTTCATGCTCAGTGATGGATTTTTAAATGGTATTTCGAAATTGGCCGAGTATTCATTGATATACGAAATCCTCATTTTCCCTGCTCATCTGCCCAACACTATCAAATTGGTTAAACAATTTCCTGATCAGCTATTTGTTTTGAACCACATTGCCAAACCTTCTATTAAGAATCACGAAATCAGTCAATGGGCCGAAGATATTCAGGAGCTATCTACCTTTCAGAATGTTCATGTCAAGGTATCTGGGATAGTAACGGAAGCAGATTGGAAATTGTGGGTTCCTGAAGATTTCACTCCATACCTGGATGTTGTCTGGGAGTCTTTTGGCGAGGATCGAATTATGCTGGGATCTGATTGGCCGGTGTGTTTGTTGGCAGCTTCTTATGCGCAGGTGATGTGCCTGTCTGAGGGCTATTTTGAACAGTTTTCCCCACAAGTCGTAAATAAAATCAGGGGAGCTAATGCCGTGGAGTTCTACCGGCTGTAAGCCCAATGACAAAAATCATGCTGTCTCTCATGATGTTATCTCATGAAAGTGTCTAATTTTGTGCCGAATTTCAAAAGGCCTTATAATGGATAAAAGCAGCAAAAAATTGTTTCAGGAATTTCCACCTGTCGAGACCAGTAAATGGGAAGCAGCGATTGAGAAAGACCTGAAAGGAGCTGATTATGAAAAGAGATTGATTTGGAAATCTCCAGATCAAATACCCGTAAAACCATACTACAGATCAAGTGACCTGGAAACACTGCCTGAAGCGGCCAATCCTGGCGAGTTTCCCTTTACGAGAGGAAACAGCGTGGATACAAACGGCTGGAGCATTCGGCAGGAAGTGGTTTTTGAAACGGTTGAGCAATGTGCACAAAAAATCCGCCATAAGGGTAATCGTGGGGTTAATGCCATTGAATTGAGAGGAGAATTTAGTCAGAAAGAGTTGGTTAACCTGCTTGCTGAATTACAAGATTTGAAGCCTGAGATCCACTACCATGATGTGCAGGCTGAGCTGGTTTTGGCCGCGTATAATGAAGTGGTGAACACTTCAGGATGGAAAGCAGAAGACCTGGTTGGATCTTTGGGAGTGGATCCACTCGGTGAATTCATTCTTACCGGGAGACTCGACAATGAGGAGGAGCAATTTGACCAGGTGGCTAAATATCTGGAAGCAGCAGCAAACTTCCCAAACCTTAAGGTCATTGTAATTCATGGAACCCATTTCCATAATGCAGGTTCAAATGCGATTCAGGCCTTGGCTTTCTCTCTGGCTATGGCCAATGAATACATAGATGCCATGATTGATAGAGGTATTTCCATTGAGCTCATGGCCGAAAAAATGAGCTTTTCTCTGGCAGTAGCGGCAAATTATTTCTTTGAATTGGCGAAATTCAGAAGCTGCCGGTCATTATGGGCACTATTGGTAGACGCCTATGAACCTAAGGACCTAAAGGCCTGTCAAGCCTATATTCACGCAGAATCCTCAAGGTGGAATAAAACAGTCTATGACCCACATGTTAATCTTTTACGTACCACGACTGAGGCCATGTCGGCAGTGATTGGCGGAATCGATAGTTTAACCATTCATCCTTTTGATAAAAACTATGCTGAAGCGAATGAATTTTCTGAAAGATTGGCACGCAACCAGCAGTTGTTACTGCGTGATGAAGCCTATTTGGATAAGGTGATTGATCCTGCAGCTGGCAGTTATTACATAGAGAATCTAACGGATACACTCACCCAATCAGCTTGGAAGCTGTTTCAGGAAGTTGAGGGGAAAGGTGGTTTTATAGATTCTTTCCTGGAAGGATTTGTTCAGGACGCCATCACATCAATTGCTGAACAGCGTGATACCAGGGTAGCACAGCGAAAATATGTGTTGCTGGGTACGAACCAGTACCCAAATGCACAAGAAAAAGTAAAGGATTTCTGTAATCCTGAAGATATTAAGTCAAAAATTGTTGATCCCACTGATGCACAAGCCCAACCGCTGATTCCCTATCGGGCAGCTGAAGGATTTGAGCTCCTACGTTTGCAAACAGAGTTGGCAAACAAGCAACCAAAGGTTTTTTTATTAACCATTGGTAATCTCACCATGCGTAAAGCACGAGCTGCCTTTGCCAGCAATTTCTTTGCTTGTGCTGGCTATGAGATTATTGACAACCTGGGTTTTGAAACTGTTGAAGAGGGAGTGAATGAGGCTCACGACTTGAAAGCCGATCTGATTGTGCTCTGTTCTTCTGACGATGAATACCCGAGTTTCGCCAAGGAATTGATTCAGCATAATACCAATACTGAATTGGTAATCGCTGGATATCCTAAAGCCCATATGGATACCTTAAAAGAGATGGGGTATACCCATTTTATCCATGTTAAGAGCAATGTACTTGAGACATTGAAAGGATTTAATCTCTTGTTAGGTTTAGCGGAATAATAATACAACGACGATGAAACCAGATTTTACAAAAATACCCTATAAAAGCAGTCAAAAGACTCAAACTAAGCAAGACGACAACCAGCAGGTTTGGAATACACCTGAGCAGGTTCCGGTTAAGGCTGTTTTCACCAAAGCTGATTTGGATGGATTAGAACATCTGAATTATGCAGCAGGATTACCACCGTTTTTGAGGGGTCCATACTCTACCATGTATGTGATGAGACCATGGACAATTCGTCAATATGCCGGTTTTTCAACCGCTGAAGAATCGAATGCCTTTTACCGCCGTAATTTAGCGGCTGGACAGAAAGGATTGTCTGTAGCCTTCGACCTGGCGACTCACCGGGGTTATGACTCAGATCATGAGCGTGTAGTGGGTGATGTTGGGAAAGCAGGTGTTGCAGTTGACTCGATCTTGGATATGAAGGTTCTCTTTGATCAGATACCGCTGAACAAAATGTCTGTATCAATGACGATGAACGGCGCGGTGTTGCCCGTCATGGCATTCTACATTGTTGCAGGTCTCGAACAGGGTGCAAAATTAGAAGAACTGTCAGGAACCATCCAGAATGACATTTTAAAGGAGTTCATGGTGCGAAATACCTACATTTATCCACCTGAATTTTCAATGAAAATCATTGCAGACATTTTCGAATACACCTCACAGAAAATGCCGAAATTTAACTCAATCAGTATCTCGGGTTATCATATGCAAGAAGCGGGAGCTACTGCTGATATTGAGCTGGCATATACCCTGGCGGATGGCCTTGAATATTTACGAAGTGGTGTTGCAGCTGGACTCGATATTGATGCGTTTGCTCCGCGATTGTCATTTTTCTGGGCAGTTGGGATGAATCATTTCATGGAAATTGCCAAGATGAGAGCAGCCAGGTTACTCTGGGCCAAGCTCGTGAAGCAATTCAATCCAAAAAATCCGAAGTCAATGGCGCTCCGAACCCATTGTCAAACCTCAGGCTGGAGTTTAACCGAACAGGATCCATTTAATAATGTTACCCGTACTTGTGTTGAGGCCATGGGTGCTGCACTCGGACATACGCAGAGTTTGCATACCAATGCCCTGGATGAGGCCATTGCTTTACCTACTGATTTCTCAGCCAGAATCGCCAGAAATACCCAAATCTACATACAAGAAGAAACTGGAATTACCCGGTCGGTTGATCCCTGGGCAGGATCTTATTATGTGGAGAAACTCACGCATGAAATTGCTCAAAAAGCCTGGAAACTTATTGAGGAAGTTGAGGAATTAGGTGGGATGGCTAAGGCGATTGAAACAGGCATTCCTAAAATGCGAATTGAAGAGGCTGCAGCTCGAAAACAGGCTCGAATCGACAGTGGAGCGGATACCATCGTGGGGGTGAATAAATTTAGGTTAGAGAAAGAAGATCCCATCGAGATTCTTGATGTTGACAATACCAAGGTGCGGGAATCTCAAATAGAAAGACTGACTAAACTGCGCGCAGAGAGAGACGAGACGGCAGTTCAGGATTGTTTGCTACGGATTACCCAATGTGTCGAGACCGGACAGGGTAATTTACTTGAGTTGGCTGTTGAAGCAGCACAAAAACGTGCCAGCCTCGGAGAAATTTCGTATGCTTGTGAAAAAATTGCAGGAAGGTATAAAGCTGTGATCAGATCAATTTCAGGCGTGTATTCATCAGAATATAAGGGCAATGAGGATTTTGATAAAGCCCGTGCACTGGCCGATGAGTTTGCTGAACTCGAAGGTCGTCGTCCCCGTATTATGATTGCTAAAATGGGACAAGACGGACATGACAGAGGTGCCAAAGTAGTATCGACCGGATACGCTGATCTGGGTTTCGACGTGGATATTGGTCCACTATTCCAAACCCCAGAAGAAGCAGCCAGAGATGCTGTGGACAATGATGTACATATCCTAGGCGTATCCAGCCTGGCAGCAGGACACAAAACACTGGTTCCCCAGGTGATGGCTGAGCTCAAGAAACTGGGTCGCGAAGACATCATGGTTATTGTAGGCGGTGTAATCCCACCACAAGACTATGATTTCTTGTATGAGGCCGGTGTTGTTGGTATTTTTGGTCCGGGAACATCCATACCGGTTGCTGCCAGTCAGATGTTGAGAATTATGATTGAATCCAGAAAATAATGAAGAATTTATCACATAGAACTTATCATCGGAGGGGCAGAAGTAGTTTTGCCCCTACTTTTTTGTTTCTACTCATTATCAGTCTGCTGACCAAGGCTTGCTCAAACACTGATCCTGAAGATTTCGTTTTTGTTGACCAGGATTCAGGCATGACCGGGAGCATGCGGGCCATATCGGTGGTAAGCGGGAGTTCGGTTTGGCTGGCTGGATCGGGTGGTGAATTTTCGACTACTATTGATGGTGGACTTAACTGGTTTCATGGTGTTGTTCCAGGTGCAGACCAACTCGATTTTAGAGATCTTCATGCATTCAGTGAAAAGGAAGCAGTTCTTATGAGTGCCGGGCCTGGTGAATTGTCACGGATATTTTCCACACATGATGGAGGGAAAACCTGGAAACTAAACCACATCAATCAAGAGGAAAAAGGTTTTTTTGATGGTTTTGATTTTTATGGCGATCAGGGAATCCTGTTCAGCGACCCGATCGATTCACGTCTGAATCTTTGGGCCACCCAAAACCGAGGTGAATCCTGGGAAAAGGTTTCTGCCGTTGGTTTCCCACTGCTTCTTCCTGATGAGTATGCATTTGCTGCAAGTGGTACCAGTCTCCAGTATGACCCAACCGGTGGGATTTGGCTCGCTACTGGTGGTTCAGTGGCCAGGATCTGGCACACCAAGGGCCTTGACAAACCCTGGAAAGTATGGGAAACTGAAGCCCTGCAAGGTGAGGCGGCTACAGGTCTGTTTTCAATAGCTGCACATTCAACTCTTCGAGTGGTTGCTGTAGGAGGTCACTACCAGGATACTCAACTAACTGGCAGAAATGTGCTTCTTCAAGAGCACCTGGGTGAAATTGATTGGATCATCCCTGAAGGCGCCTCTGATGTACCCTTTATGGAATGCGTCAGGTGGTTGAATTCATCGGTTCTGCTAACTTGTGGCCCTCCTGGGGTATGGTTTTCATCCGATAGGGGATTAAGCTGGGAAGAAATCAACAAAGCCTCCTACCACGCATTCGATTTTGATCATAAAGACAAAACCGGATGGATGGTAGGAAACCAGGGGCAGGTAAGTCGATTTACCTGGTAACTAGTACGTAATCAATCCCGATTGCTTGAGTTTTTCCAAATAGTCGATGATGGCTTGAAGGTCAGATTCGCGTCTGTACTGGGTATCCAGAATATATTTTATTTGCAGCGCATTGTATCGACCATTACACAGTCTTTCCAGTTCTGATGTGGAACCGATTAAGCGTCTGAATTTTGATGACTCGTCACGAGAGAGTTCAACTAATGTGCGGTACCCGCCATAGCCATCTTGCTTTACCAATGAAGTTTCATTGGGGATAATCTTCATAGCCTGCTTTTCTAACTTGCCAGGTTTTTGACTGATGGGTTCGGTTCCCAAAGCCTTTGCCCGGTCAATCATGAGTTGATCAAGAGCTTGTACATGCACGTTTGTTTGCTGACCGATTAACGCTGACTGTTTGAGAAGATAAGCTTTGAGCGCAGGATCGGCGGGAAACAGCTCGATTATTCGTTCAAGGGTTTCGGCCTCATTCCAGCCTGAAGCTTCAATATATCCTCGAGCCTGTTGGTAGTGATGACCGAAATTCTCTTTATTGGCTTTGGAGAGCATGTCATGGGCTCGAGCAGCTTGTTGGGCGATACGTCGATTTCCGTTCGAAAAAGTTTCTCCGGCAATCTTTTTGGCCATGTGTTCGTCGGCATTGGCTATCGTATACGCTGATGCCGCTGAGATAACACAACAGCGTTTGAGCTGGGTTGGATCGCATTTATCAGGCCGGTCTTCTGAGGTGTGGTAGTAGTTATCTGGCCAGGTTATCATCATGACTCCGGGAACGCCAACACCCCAATCATTGAATACTTCGTGATCAGAAGCGCCATAGTGCTGTTCAATCGCATAATAGAAAGGTTCATCAGAGCCGCTCGGAGCGACTATCCTGTTTATGTATCCACTACGCCCAGAGAGAACCAGACTTACACGGTTTGTTTCTCCTACATAGCGATAATAATTTTCCATCACATCATTGATGTAATGCGCATTGCCATAGGTTGTTCGTTCAAGATTAAAGAATGACTGACTCTTGCTTAGCCACAAGCCCACCATATCGAGGTTTATGTTACACAAAGTTCTTTCCATGATATCCTTGTGAGCTTTGACCCAAGGGATGGATCCACTGAATTCAGGTACCCAAATAAATCGTATGCTTCGCTTGGGTTGAGGTATTCTTCCTTCGTCAATCATGGTTTTAAGCATACGGGCCACTTCAAGAATGGCAGCAGAGCCTGAAATGTTATCATTGCCTCCCTGTTTGGTATATCCTTCGAACAAGTGGGCTGAGAAAATCACTTCATCCGCATTCTCATCGGAACCCGGGATAACACAGGTTGGAACCTGTAAATCCAAGTCAACTTCCTGAGTTTCAACCACGGCATGAACTTTGATCTTTTCTCCTCGCAATAGTCTATCCCGCAGGAGATGACCTTCCCTCGGTGGCAGCATAAAAGCAAAAGCCGGTTGATCGCTATTGGAACTGCCACGCAAACCAGACCAGGGTATTTGAACGGGATCAACCAAGGGTCTCGGACTGTAAAAGCTGACCAGCCCAACTGCACCTTTTTCACTCGCCAGTCGAAAAACCCCAGGAGAACTGTTGGTAACAACAATCTTTCCATTCAAGTCAAGACCTTCCAGATCATTTGGTCTACCTTCATCTATCCAAATCAATTCTGCCTCTACGTTGGCTGATTGGCTTCCACTGGCCAACATGGCACGCAGATCACCATAATCAGCTATCTTCTTTTTACCGGGGCTGATCTCCCATAATTCGGCACTGATTCCATCCCATTGTTTTCGACTTCTTGGAAAACGCTCGATCTTGGCTCCATTAAGTCCATATTCGAGTAACTTGTCATACACGTATTGCGATTCCTTTAGGGTGGTTGCATATTCTTTCGCGGGTCTGTTGCGGTTGTACGCACTCATCTCCAGGATGTGATTGAAAGCAGTTTCTCCCGAAGCCTCACCAATGATTTCATTCATTATATCAGCTTCGAGCAAAGTCCATTGATAATGAGGATTAAACTGTCCATAACTGATACCAGCAAAGGCGAAAAAAGCCAGACAGAACAATAATCTTTTTGTTTTCATGCTCAAGGTTTAAAGGATTTTCCCGCAAATTATTAACTTTCACCGGACCATAACAAGGTATTCCTGAGTGAATGCTATGAAGCATAACATTATTAACATTATTTAAGAATTGAGGGGTTATGAAGAGAACCAAATATGCAAATAGAGCCGCAAACCAGGTGATGATTGTTTTGCTACTGCAGTTGTTATTACTTGGTTGTGGGAATGATTTGGAAAAGGAAGTGATATCAAACTGGCCAAATGGAGAAATACAGAAAGTGTATTACTTCAGTAGCAACGGGGATCTGCGGGAAAAAGTCGTTGAGGAGAAGTATTATGAAAACGGGCAACAAGAAATGAGGGGTGAGTTTAAGAATGGGGTAAGGCACGGCAAATGGATCTATTGGTTTGAGGACGGACGGAAGTGGACCGAAAGTGCCTATGAAAATGATATGCGAGTAGGGCAGTCAGTTGTATGGAGAAACAGCGGGCTGAAAAACTATGAGGGCATGTACTCAAAGGGGAAGCCTCATGGAACATGGGTATTCTATGACCTTGATGGAAGTCGCATGAAGGAGGTTATGTTTGAATATGGAGTTAAAACCAAGGAGCTTGACTATAAAGAGGGTGTTCCCTTTAATTTGCCTGATATGGATTCGTTGGTTTTTGAAGTTAGATGAACCAGCTGTTCAGCTCAACTGGCTGATCAAAACGATATCCCTTAATGGTATTGTGAACTAATCCACAAGCTACATCCACATCGTGTTCAAAGAAGAAGGCGCAATCTGGATGAGCAAACTCGGCCAGAAATGCTTCTTTCTCTTTCATGCTTTTGAGAACTTCAAGATCGTAGGCCATGTTGTATTTCACGGGTATATGTGCCCGCGTAGGAAACAAATCAGCACAAAAGAGCATGCTTTTTTCTCCCTGCCGGATGATGGGAATCAATTGCCCGGGCGTATGGCCGTGAACCAGCCTCAATTCGATTCCAGGATATAAAACACCGGCTTTCTCGACAAACCGTAGTGCACCCAGATCTTGCATGGGTAGTAAATTCTCAGGCAAAAAAGAATCAGCCTCTCGTGGATTTGGGTTCATGGCATTCTCCCATTGTTGACGGCTTACCCAATATTTTGCCTTGGGAAAGGTTAAGGTATACTCACCCTTAGTAGGCATTTGAACTCCACCGCCACAATGGTCGAAATGCAGATGGGTGAGGATGACATCTGTGATGTCGTTGACGCTGTAGCCCAGTGACTGGATACCTGTTTCCAACCCTATACCACCATAAATATACAGGTGTTTGAGAAATTTCTTACCCTGTTTGTTGCCAATGCCATTATCAATCAGGATCACCTGTTCCCCGGTATCGATGATGAGTGAGCGCAGTGACAGTGGGATCAGGTTATCCTCATCGGGTTTGATATACCTTGACCAGATGACGCGGGGTACCACACCAAACATGGCACCCCCGTCAACTTTAAAATTCGAAATATATAAACTGTGTACTTTCACTAGTAGGTAAAGTCTTTACCAAAGAAATGTTTCATCCAGAATTGATACTGTTCATTCCTGTTGTGGTTTGCCTTTGCTCCACCCCAGCCATGACGACCATTAGGGTAAATCATAAACTCAAAATCCTTACCCAAATCTTGCAGCTTGCCCACCAATTGCAACGAGTTTTGCATATGAACGTTATCGTCCATCTCACCATGTACAATGCGCAACTTACCTTTGAGTTTATGGGCATGCTCCATTACAGATCCGGCGTCATAGCCCTCGGGATTTTGCTGGGGTGTGTCCATGTATCTTTCTGTATATACATTATCATATAAACGCCAGCTCGTTACACTCAGGTTAGCGATTCCATGTGTCCAATAATCTGCACCTGAGGTCAGCGCCATGGCGGCCATGTAACCCCCATATGAACCTCCTGTTATACCTATCTTAGTCGCATCTACATAGGGCTGCTCTCTCAACCATTTTACTGCAGCCGAATAATCAATAACTTCCCACTTGCCCAAGTTTCGCCACATATAATCCAGGCCTTTTTTACCGAAATGCCCAGAAGCCCGGTGAGCAACATCAATAGTAATGATATTGTTTTGGGCATACCATGAGGCATAACCATCACTGTATGAATTCCGTAGTCCTCCGCCGGAGTTGGGCCCGCCATATACAGTGAAAACCACTGGGTATTTCTTTGATTCATCAAAATTGAGGGGATAGGTAATTTTTGCAGGTAAAACAAAGCCATCGCTTGAATTGATTTTGAGTAGCTCTGTTCTGGTATTCTTGCTCGCATCATAGCTGTATTCTACTTCTTCAAGAACACGCACGAGTTTTCCATTTCCATCTCTCAATTCCTTCTTGCGAGGCATTTTAACATGACTCCAGGTGTCGATTAGATAGGATCCTCCCGGTGAAAGAGATACACTGTGAGCGCCTGCTCCCTCAGTAAGTTGTACTAGGTTTTTGCCCTCCAGATCAACACTGAAGAAGTGACTTTCGGTGGATTCATTTCCCGTTGCAGTAAAATATATGCGTCCGTTCTCTTCATCTATTTTACTGATTCGGTTCACTCTGAAGTCAAGATTTGTCAACTGAGCTTTCAGCTTTCCATCCCAGTCGTAATAATACAGGTTCATCCAATCACTTTTTGCTGAGCGGATTATATATCCCGAACCATTCTCTAAAACGCGTATATCTCCAAAGAAATCAATCCAGGTTTTTCTTTTCTCCTGGTATATTTGACGAGTTGATCCATTTTCGGGATTCACCATGAAGAATTTCATGTCGTTCTGGTCGCGGTTCAGTACCTGAATTCCCATTTCACTGCTGCAGGGCTTCCAGAATGGAAAGGCAATGTATTGATCAACAGTTTCGTCAAAATCTGCCCATACAACTTTCCCTGTTTCCACATCCGCGATCCCCAGTTTAACAATTGGGTTCGGATCTCCAGGCTTGGGATAGCGGGTAAACTCGGGAGCTCCATGAAGACTATCTGCTCGCATTAAAGTGAACAGGGGAACTGGATGATCGTCAAAGCGCAAAAATGCCAGTTTTTTTCCATCGGGAGACCACCAAAATGCGGCATACCTTGAGCCTCTACCTAAAATTTCTTCATAGTAAACCCATGAGGCATAGCCATTATAAATCAAGCTATCGCCATCTGTTGTCAATCTGCGTTCAAGACCTGAAGCTACATCAATAACGTAAAGATCATGGTCACGCGTAAAAGCCAGGCGAGCCTGATCGGGTGAAAATCTGGGATTGCGTTCCAATCCGGGATTAGCAGTGAGCTGTCTTTCTGAATTGTCATCTGAGTTTGTCAAGACAATATTGCCATTTTTCACACTGGCCCTGACAGCAGGTAAAGTCATACGAGGAGCTGCTTCTTTAGCTTTTTTTGCCTTACCGGTTGTTGCGTCAATCAACATCAAGACATCATTGCCTTTCTTGTCTTTTTGGGTTTCATAATAATGGGTGTCGTCTGCCCATTGAACTCCCCTTCGGCCCCTGAATTGAGCGAATAGGGAGGTGCTGATCATGACAAATAGTAAGGTCAGACCAATCAGTTTAATTTTTCTGTCCATTTTTATTTTTCTCGGGTTAAATACTTGAATTTATGATGGTTTCTATTAATTCTTGCTTACCTGACTGTAATTCTGGTTCGCCATACTGTTCGGCCAGGGCAGCTAACTCATCTAAACTAAGGTTTCCGATCTCAAAGGCTTGACCATCATCTGATTTAAAACTCTGATACCGGTTGTCTCTAAAGTCCATGATTCTTTTCTCATTGATCAGTTTATCAGCAATCAGCAGCGCGCGAGCAAAAGTGTCCATCCCCGCGATGTGGGCCAGGAAAAGATCCTCTGGATCTGTAGAATTACGACGTATCTTGGCGTCAAAATTAAATCCTCCACTTCCCAGACCGCCTGCTTCAAGTACCACTAGCATGGCTTCAATAGCTTCATACAAATTAGTAGGGAAGTTGTCGGTGTCCCAGCCATTCAGTGATTCTCCGTGATTGGCATCTATACTGCCCAATAATCCTGCATCTGCTGCCGTGCGCAGTTCATGAGCGAAACTGTGGTTTGCTAATGTAGCATGATTGGCTTCAATATTCAGTTTGAAGTCATTTTGTAAATCGTATTTATGCAGAAAACCGATAACAGTGGCTGCATCAAAATCGTATTGGTGTAACGAGGGTTCCATGGGTTTTGGTTCAATCAGGAAGGTTCCTTCAAAACCAATCTTACGACCATAATTACAGGCCATTTGCAAGAAACGGCCCATGTGGTCGAGCTCTTTTTTCATGTCAGTGTTCAACAAGAAGCTATACCCTTCGCGACCACCCCAAAACACATAATTCTCGCCGCCCAATTGTACGGTAGCTTCCAATGCAGACTTTACCTGAGCAGCAGCGTGTGATACGACCTGAAAATCAGGATTCGTTGCCGCTCCGTTCATATACCTGGGGTGGGAGAATAAATTAGCGGTACCCCACAAGAGCTTGATTCCTGTTTCTTCTTGCTTTTGCTGGGCCTGATCAATAATTGCTTTCAGATTGGCCTCAGTTTCGGCGAGGGAATTGCCCGCTGGTGCGATATCACGGTCGTGAAAACAATAATAAGGCAGCCCAATTTTAGACATAAATTCAAAAGCGGCATCCAGTTTTGCGGAGGCATTTTTCATGGGATTGTCAGATACATCCCAGGTGAAGTTTCTGGTTCCAGCACCAAAAGGGTCTGCACCTTGATTACACATGCTGTGCCAGTAGGCCATTGCAAATCTGAAATGCTCTTTCATGGTCTTGCCATCGACCACAAAATTCTCATCATAGTACTTAAATGCCAGATGGTTTTGTGAATCCGGGCCTTCGTAACCTACCTGGTCAATGCCTGGGAAATACTCTTTTTTACTATTCATATCTGTGTTGTTTTCAATTATTCTTGAAGTTGGTTTTTCCAAAGTTGATAATACTCACTATAACGCTCGTAGAGACTTTCCTCCGGGTTGATTGTTTTAACAATCGATAATGCATCAAATGCTTCTGCGACTGACTGAAAATGTCCACTTCCGATTCCTGAGGCTCGAGCTGCTCCAATAGCTCCATCGGTATCATAAAGTTCTACCCGGGCTTGTGTCAGGGTGGCAAAGATCTGTGCGAAAAGAGGACTAAGAAATAGATTTGCTGATCCCGCTCTGACCACCTCGGTCTTTACTCCCATTTCACGCATGGCCTCAAAGCCATAATTCAGCGCGAACACAATTCCTTCTTTCGCTGCTCTGATCAGGTGATTCACCTGATGTCGGTTGAAATCCAAATTTCTGAACTGTCCTCCAAAAGGTTTGTTATGGAGAACCCGTTCAATGCCATTCCCAAAGGGATACACCTGCAAGCCATCTGACCCGGGTGCTACCTGGGTCGCTAAATCGTTCATTTCAGCATAACTCGTTCTGCCACC
>CAYUGX010000040.1:16695-21106 GCA_964444375.1 uncultured Porphyromonadaceae bacterium
AATTGGTTTTTAAGCCAACTGTACTGTATGCCACATCCATTAATGCATAAGAGAACTCCTAACCGGGTCAAATCCGGTAGGTGATTAACATGGGCAAACAGATTAACTCTGGATTTTGTGTCGTGATTCAGCTGGTCGAGAATACCGTATACAACACCAGATGTTCCGGCAGTTGCCGCCAGTTGACCAGGCTCAAAAACGTTGAGACTAACCGCATTATTGGGCTGGTCTCCAGCTCGGTAGCTGATCGGTATGCCTGAAGGCAAGCCGGTTTCGATTGCCGCCGACTTGCTTAATTTAACCTGATCGCCAAAACTGGATATAATTGGGGGAATGAGTTCTTCTCTGAGATCGAAGGCCTCAAGTACCTCTGAAGATACCGTGTGTTTTCTGAAGTCCCAGAATATTCCTTCTGACAGTCCTGAAATTGTGGTACAAATATCCCCCGATAATTTAGCGGCGATATAATCACCTGGTAACATGATCTTGTCAATTTGATCATAGAGCTCAGCTTCATGGGTTTTAACCCAGGCAAGTTTGGCAGCTGTAAAGTTACCCGGGCTGTTTAGCAGGTTTCCCAGGGCTGAGGCCTCTCCCATTTCATGAAAGGCAGTCTCACCTATAGATGCAGCTCGACTATCGCACCATATGATGGCTGGACGAAGAGGTTTACCCTGATGATCAACAGCGACTAATCCATGCATTTGGTATGAGATGCCTATGGCTTTAACATTGTAGCGGTCGAATCCTTGAGCAAATAGTGTATCCAGGGCTCGTTTGACATGTTCCCACCAGGTATCGGGATGTTGTTCAGCCCAACCTGATTTTGGTGCTGAGATGGGGAGTTCCTGTTCAGGAGACTGGGCGACCGCCAGTGCTTCTCCGCTCGCTGCATCAACCAGACCAGCCTTTATAGATGAAGACCCAATATCAAGGCCGAGAAGATATTCTTTCATGAATCCAAGTTATTCGATTATCTGTTTGTACCGCTGATAGGCTTTTGCCCATGCAGCTTCTTGCTTCGGGTGATAAGACTTTGTTTCAACCGACCTTTTTACAATTGACCGGATGGCCTCTTTGTTTTTAACCTGACCAATGGCTTTTGCTTGCAACAAGAGGTTTCCAAGAGCGGTGCCCTCGGCGGGGCCTGCAATCACTTCCATACCTAAGGCATTTGCTGTGAATTGCGATAAGACCTGATTTTGTGAGCCTCCTCCGATCAGGTGCATTTTATTGATCTTTTTGCCAGTGATCTGGAGCAATTGATCCAGGGTGTATTTGTATTTTAAGGCTAAGCTGTCGAAGATACAGCGAGTAATTTCAGGGATAGTCTCTGGTTTCGGTTGATTTGTTTTTTCACAGTAATTCTGAATCGAATGAATCATGTTTTCTGGATTCAGGAAACTGGGGTCATCAGGATCAATTAAGCTACGAAATCCCTTTGCTTTTTTACTCATTTCAGCCAGGGATGCATAATCATGGGCTTTATCCAAATCCCATATCCGCTTGCATTCCTGAAGCAGCCACATTCCAGTGATGTTTTTCAGAAAACGTGTACTCCCTTCGATCCCACCTTCGTTGGTAAAGGAGAAACGGAAAGAATCGGGGGTCAAAATGGGTTCATCCAATTCCACGCCCATTAATGACCAGGTACCCGAACTGATATAGGCCCAATCTGAGCCACAGGCCGGTACAGCTGCGATGGCCGAAGCCGTGTCGTGGGCAGCTACAGCTGCCACCTGAACCGGACCAATACCAAATTCTGCCTGGATCTCAGGAAGGATGTGCCCAACGATGGTTCCAGGTTCCACAAGGTCTTCGAGTAAATGGGTGGGCAAGCGAAGCTGTTGAAGCAGATTCATGTGCCATTGCCGGGTTTTAGGATCCAGCATCTGGGAAGTTGAGGCAATAGTCATTTCAGAATAACAAATACCTGTCAACAAATAACTCAGCAAATCAGGCATGAAAAGGATCTTCCCGGCACTCAGCAGGTGATCAGGGTATTGTTTCTTTAGCGCCCACAGTTGAAATAGTGAGTTAAATTGCATGAATTGTATACCTGTCTCGGCATATAACTGTTCGTCTGGTATTCGTTGAAAAACTTCTGCCATGGCGGTATCAGTAATTGAATCGCGGTAGGCAAAGGGCTTTCTAGCCAAAGTTCCATCTGTTTGCAACAGCCCAAAATCAACTCCCCAGGTGTCTATCCCAATGCATTGAGGAGTAATACCTTCCTTTTCAATGCATTTCCATAAACCTTTCTTAAGTTCTGACACCAAGGTCATTACATCCCAATGGTAATGATCTTCCTCATAAACCATGGTGTTTTCGAAGCGATGTATTTCTTTTAGTACAATTCGATCATTTGCTAGACTTCCCAGAATAGCTCGCCCACTGCTTGCACCCAGGTCAAAAGCAAGTAAATGTGTTACAGGCATGTCATTTTACCGATTTAGAGGCATAAATGTAGCGACAACAGTTTTAATTGGCAAGCATCTCACCAGTGCTATGAGGTCCAGGCTCAAGGCCGGGATGACAAAGTTGGTGGATGAGCATTTGTACATGCCCTTCCCGGGTAGTTTTGTACATTTGTGGTATGCAGATTTTGGATTATGACCTGCCTGATAAAGGTCTGATCGATGTTCAGGCCCTGACCCATGATTGGATTGTTTGGCAACCTGGCAAGTTGATGATTGTGATGGGGCAGTCGAACAAACTTGAGCGTTCTGTTTTTGTTGAGCGGGCTGAGCAGGATCAGGTACCGGTTTATAAGCGTCCCTCTGGTGGAGAAACGGTGGTTTTGAGTGAAAAGACGCTGGTTATTTCGGTTCGGTTGATCGCGGAGCGGTTGGATAATCCACAGGTGTATTTTAAGCTAATTAATCAGGCTATCATTACGGCTCTTGAGAGTTGTGGTGTGCAAAACCTGGCATACAAAGGCATATCTGATATTGCGATTGGAGAACGAAAAATTCTTGGTTCTTCCATTTATCGCAAGAAAAATTTGGTCTTCTATCATGCTGTGCTCAACCTGGCCGAGGAGATTGAAACCATTACCAAATACTTACCACACCCTCCCAAGGAACCTGATTACCGACAAGGCCGAAGCCACAGAGACTTTGTTACTTCACTCAAGTACGACGGATATGTGCTTGATTTAGCAAATCTGACCCAACAGTTGGATCGTTGTTTTGATGCCACGTTACATAAGTCTGATGCCGGCTAGTTGTTGAAAATATCTCCCAACCTTCCTAGTATATTCGTTTGTTACTCCCATGAAACCAATATTTTGTAACTATACGATACAACTGGTATTTAACATGCAAAGTCAAATGGTGGCCAACCTAGAATAGAGTATGCAATCGTCTGGAAAGTACAATGCAGATTGGATACCTGATAGTTCCTTACCTTGGGGATACTATTTTGTTTCACTGAAAGTTAACGAGATGCAGGTCCACTATCAAAAAGTACTTCTACAATAACAAACAGACACCCACCCAGTGCTAGCTAGTGCGGGTGTCTGTTTTGGGCCCAGCCCCGATTGATCGGGACGACTCCCTGATTATAAACACTTATTTGTATGTTATACTTCGGACTTGGGCAGACCTTGAATCAAAATGATCATAGACCTGCACAAGGGTAATATTAGATTGGGAAACAACGTGGATAAGGGAGCATATGTACATTTAACCTTTCCAATGATCTAGGAACACCAAACCCTGCACTTTGTACCCACTTTCATGGATGTGACTAAAAGATCCCCATTTTCATTGTTGAGTCGTGTAGATTCCCATTTTCATGGGAATAGGCCTGCGGCCTACTTATGAATCGGCTTATCCGCCGCATCCATACCTGCCTCCAGAAAAACTTCTGATACGGTGGGATGGGCGTGAACGGTACGGGCAACATCATACACCGTGGCTTCTACCGACATGAAGGCGGCAGCTTCTGCGATCAGGTCAGTGGCATTGGCTGCAACTATCTGAACACCCAAAACTTCTCCAAATTTCTTTTCTGACAGGATCCGGATAAAGCCTTCTCCTGCATCTTCTGCTAAGGCCTTGCCATTTGCAGTCATGGGAAATTCACCAATCTTGTAATCGATGCCTTTTTCTCTGATTTGCTCTTCAGTGAGACCAATCTGACTCAATTCAGGTACCGTATATACATTCACCGGATAATGAGTCAACTCAAGTTGTTCAGCTACGCCATGCAGGTGATTAATGACAAAAATGCCCTGCGCTGAAGCCACATGAGCCAGGTATGATAAGCCATTCACATCTCCGATAGCAAAAATCCCGGAGACTGATGTCTTTAATTGATTATTGACAGCGATAAATCCATCCTCATCGAGATCCAGTTCTACCGAGGAATCAGGAATGATGGCTTTTCTCCATGAGCAATTAATAAT
>CAYUGX010000041.1:0-21011 GCA_964444375.1 uncultured Porphyromonadaceae bacterium
AAAAGCAGTATGCACCAGAAATGATTCATGATCAGGCTTTGCATTTTATCCGAGCTAACCACGATAAACCCTTCTTTATGTTCTACCCGAATGTAATACCACATGCTGAATTGAAGGTGCCCAATCCCTATTTCGACAAGTACAGGGGGAAATATCTTCCTGAGAAAAACTACAGGGGTACTGATTCAGGACCACATTACAAAGTTGGCGGCTATGGTAGTCAACCCGAATCCCATGCGGCTTTTGTGGGCATGGTCGATTACATGGATACCCAAGTAGGAGAAGTACTTGATCTATTGGATGAATTGGCCCTGTCGGATAAAACCATTGTATTCTTTTCATCTGACAACGGACCGCATGCTGAAGGTGGTGCCGATCCGAATTATTTTAATTCAAATGGCCCATTTAAGGGGATTAAAAGAGACCTTTACGAGGGGGGCATACGTGTACCATTCATGGTGAGCTGGCCGGGCATGATTGAGCCGGGTTCAATCTCCGAACATATTTCAGCATTCTGGGACATGTTCCCAACTTTTGCTGACCTGGCCGGAGTGAATGAGACAGATGGTCTTGACGGCATAAGTATGGTAAATGAATTGACCGGGAAGAAGCAAGCGAATCACGAATTTCTCTACTGGGAGTTCCACGAGAGACAGGGCAGAGTAGCAGTGAGAATGGGACAGTGGAAAGGAGTTAAATACCAGCTCAATACCCATCCCGAGCGTGCATTAGAGTTGTATGATCTCAATGAGGATCCGGGCGAAGAAAATAATTTGGCCGATGATCATCCTGATATAGTCAAGCTGATGCTAGATATCATAGCTCAGGAACATACAGATTCTCCTGATTTTAAATTGAAAGGACTAGATTCCCAGTGAAACTGAAAATTGGTCCGGCAGCCCTGATAGCTGCGGCTTTTATTGGTCCGGGTACAGTGACCACATGCAGTGTCGCTGGTGCAAATTTTGGCCATGCTCTGCTTTGGGCCTTGTTGTTTTCTATTTTGGCTACGTTGGTTTTGCAAGAAATGTCGGCCCGCCTGGGACTAGTAGCGCAAAAAGGCCTGGGACAGGCTCTGCGCGAACATTATTCAACCCCAATAAAGCGCTTACTGGCTGTTTTGCTAGTCATTTCAGCTATTGGAATTGGTAATGCAGCTTACCAGACCGGCAATATTCTTGGAGGGTCCATGGGCATGGATGTATTGACGGGTTGGAGTGGGTTTCATCTGGGACAAGTCTCAGTTCCTATTTGGCCATTGGTGATTGGTTTGGCAGCCTTTTTAGGCCTCTTTTTTGGTAATTACAAATTTATTGAACGATTATTGATCACGTTGGTCGTGGTGATGAGTTTAACCTTCTTGATCACAATGGTCATTGTACAACCCGATTTGGGTAGTCTTTTCAAAGGGCTTCTAATTCCTAAAATGCCAAAAGGAAGCATCATGACTATCGCCGGGCTAATCGGGACTACAGTGGTACCCTATAATTTATTTTTACATGCATCGCTCGTTCAAGAACGTTGGTCGGGTAAGAAAGATCTGCCCAAAGCCCGCTCAGACATTCGAGTTTCTATTCTTTTGGGTGGACTGGTCTCCCTATCCATCGTGATAACTTCAGCTGCGGCTTTCTTCGGTACAGGTACTGAGATAAAGAGTGGTGCAGATTTGGCCATACAGCTCAAACCGGTTTTAGGAAATTGGGCAGGTATTCTTACAGGACTTGGATTATTTGCAGCAGGAATAACCTCTGCAATTACGGCCCCACTGGCTGCCGCCTACGCCACAACAGGAATATTGGGATGGGATAAAAATCTAAAATCAATTCGGTTTAGACTCATATGGATCTTTGTGTTATTGATTGGAATTGTATTGTCTGTTCTGGGATTGAAACCCATTTCAGCCATTGTTTTTGCCCAGGCAGCTAATGGTATTCTGCTACCCATAATTGCGATTTACTTGCTCTTTGTGATGAATTCAAAAAAAATCATGAAAGAGTACACCAACAGTTTATGGATAAACATCGCCGGTGTAGTAGTAGTCTTGATCAGTATCTTAATCAGCCTTCGTACCTTTATATTGATATTGTAGTCCCATGAGTAATTTTGTGATCGATCTCAATGCTGATTTAGGAGAACTGCCTCAAGTGGGTGAACAGAGTATTGAATCACGCATCATGCCATACATTAGCTCAGCTAATATTGCTTGCGGGTTTCATGCCGGTACTGCCTTTACAATGGAGCAAACCATAAAGGAAGCTGTGAGACATCAAGTAGCCATTGGAGCTCATCCCGGATACCCAGATAAACCAGGGTTTGGTCGTCAGGATATGTCACTTAATTCGAGAGAGTTGTACTACTCTTTGACGGTGCAAATTAGATCACTCCGAAATTTATGTTTTGAGCACCAAACTACCCTGAGACACGTAAAACCACATGGTGCATTGTACAACCGGGCTGCACAGGATCAGCAAGTTGCTCGTATCGTTGCCGACGCCGTCAAATCGGTTTCTCCTGAAATCGTTCTCATTGGTCTTGCCGGATCATTCCTGCTTAGTGAGGCTGAAGACAGAGGTCTCCGGGTAGCCAGTGAGGTCTTTGCCGATCGCCGGTATACCGCTTTTGGACAGTTGGTGCCAAGGACCCAGGATGGAGCAATTATCCATGATTCAATCGATTCGCTTAAACAGGTTGAGCAGATGGTTTTTAAGCAAAGCGTCAAAAGCATTGATGGGAAGGTGGTTAAGGTGCTTGCTCAAACCATATGTTTACATGGGGATCATGAAAACTCTATCGTTTTTGCTAAAGAACTACGAACTTTTCTCGAGCTAAAAGGTTGTCGGATAGCTCCATTAACAGATTCGATCGATGGGTGATTTTACTATACGGGCAATAGGAGACCGGGGCTTTCTCATTCAGGCAGAGCCAGTGATTGACGTCGAAATCAATCGGATGATCCATAGTCTGAGTCATCTAATTGCAGAGCAGTCCTGGCCTGGTATTATTGAAATGGTGCCTGGTTATGCTGATTTGCTGGTCTGTTACGAGCCTGTTGAGATTAGTTACCGTGATTTATATCGTAATCTCGAAGGGATATTGGAAGAGATCAGGGAGATTCCAACAGCAAAATCAAGACATCATCGTATACCCGTTTGTTATTCTTCACAATACGGTCAAGATCTTAAGCAAGTTGCTGATCAGGCCAACTGCACTGAACAAGAGGTGATTGATATCCATTGCCAAGGCCTGTACCATGTATATATGCTTGGTTTTACCCCTGGGTTTCCCTATCTGGGTGGTATGGATCCAGCCATTGCCTGTCCACGCAAACAAAGCCCCAGGACACATATACCTGCTGGATCCGTGGGCATAGCAGAGGGTCAAACTGGGATTTATCCGATCGATTCACCTGGTGGCTGGCAGATCATTGGACGCACTCCTCTAAGGCTTTTCAATCCGGAAGGGGATCAGCCCTTCTTATTTCAACCCGGTGATGAATTGCAGTTCTATCCCATAAGTGAACAAGAGTTTACTAATTACTTACCGGATGGGAGTCATTAAAGTCATAGAACCCGGATTACTGACCACCGTTCAGGACACCGGACGCTATGGATATCGTGCCTTTGGCGTACCTGTTTCAGGAGCAATGGATAAAAAGGCATTGCGAGTTGCGAATAAATTGGTTGGAAATCTAGATGCTCATGCCTGTTTGGAGATCACCCTGATCGGTCCGGTGCTTGATTTTCTTTTCGAAACGACGATCGCACTGACCGGGGCTAAACTGCCTGCTCGCCTCAATGGATATCCGGTAGGCAATTATGAAGCCATCAATGTAAAAAAAGGAGATCAGCTCTCTTTTGATCCCATTCTTCATGGATGCCGGGCGTATGTTGCTATTGCAGGGGGTATCAACGTTCCTTTGGTAATGGGAAGTCGATCATGCTACCTCCGTGGAAAATTTGGCGGGTATGAAGGTCGTGCCCTGAAAGCTGGAGATGATTTGCAGGTTTCTCAGGTTGATACACCTCCAATTCGCAGGTTAACATCTAATGCAATTTCACCTAAACTCTCATCTCAACCTTCGGTTCGTGTGGTAGCCGGGCCAGAAATTGAGCGATTTACGAATCAGGGGATTTTAGATTTCATGACTTCTATGTTCAAGAGCAGCATGAATAGCGACCGGATGGGCTATCGTCTTGAAGGGCCTAAAATTAGCCATTTGGAAGGGGCAGATATCATTTCATCGCCCCTGACTGAAGGAACAATTCAGGTAAGTGGAAATGGCCAACCCATCATCATGATGGCTGACCATCAAACAACAGGCGGATACACCCGAATTGCTCAGGTTGTATCCGCCGATATATCTTTACTGGCTCAATTAAGGCCAGGAGATCAAGTCAGTTTTGTTGAAACTACACTCCGCTCGTTACAATCTTGACTACCTTACGTTTGTCAGGATTGATGCGAATGGTGCTGGCTTCGTTGTCGCGAATAATGTATCCTTTATGCCTCAGCTCAATTATCTTCTTCAGCCCTAATGTGGGTGAAATTACAAGATTTTTCAATACGTCACCTGGATAAGTGCGGCCATTTTGCAGAACGTTTTTCAAGATCCTGCGTTCTACTGGGTTCATAAAGGACCGCCTCGATGCGATCCACCAATTGTCTAGTGCTCTTAAGATCATAATGTTTACTCCTTCCGGTTAAAAAGTTAAAGTCGCGTTAAAGTTGATTCGCCTCAAGTTATCCGGACCTGAGACTAGTTTTTCAATGCAATTTTCGTACCAAAAATACAGTAAGGTCCTTGTAGTGATTAACTTGTTATAAATATACGGAAAAAGTACTGAAAATAATAGGTTTAGGGTCTTCTATTTGACAAACGCACGTCCTCGGTGATCAAAACCCCTCTATTTCTGTACAAATGCAAAAAAGTATTGATGAACAGCCGTCATTAACGGAGTAAAGTTAGATTTCCAGTGATGGGGGAGGTGTCGTTCAAATATTGGATGAGGTAATAATACGTTCCTATGGGTACTGGTTTACCATCTGATTTTCCATTCCATGGCTGGGGATAACCCGGGGGTGATTCAAATATAATTTGGCCTTTCTTGTCCATGACCACAACTTTGCAATTTGAGTAACTTTCTAATATCGGTATTTTCCAGGTGTCGTTGATCCCATCACCATTGGGGGTAAAGGCGTTTGGGATAGTGAAGTCCTGGTCAAGTTCGATTGGAAAGGTACGTGTACAGCCGACTGAATCGCGAATGGTAATGGCATAGATACCATCGTTTAGCCCCACCCGGTTTTCACCCAGCCCCAGATCTGACCAGCTAATGTCGTACGGCGGAAATCCACCATGAATGTCGGTGATGCTGATCTGTCCATCTTCACATTGTGAGCAGGTTGGCGGCCGCATCCGGTAGGCGATAAATAATGAGTCAGCCTCACGTATCTCAATAGGTACAGGATGTTCTTTTGGACAAACAGAGTCTTGTAATAGCCATATAGCGTATTCGTTGCTAGAAGGTAAATCTTTAAATAATCCCTTATTGTACCGATAATCCTGATCTCCTGATATTGAATAGGCGTAGGTACTGCCTGGGCCGTGGGCAAAGATTTCAATTTCACCATCTTCACCGCCGAAACAGGTGACATCCTTCACATGAATTGAATCGATAACTGTGAGATCAGGATTTCTGAAGACCAGGTTCATTGAATCAACTGCACTACAGCCAGAAGAGGTTATTTCAATCTGATACAGGCCCGAGGTCATGGTCTCAATGGACTGGCTTATAGCGCCTGTATTCCACAGATAGTGGTCACCATTTCCACCGCTTAATTGGATGGGTTCAGTCGAGCAGATGGCTAAATCCTCACCCAGATCGACAACCGGATAGGGATGGAAGGTAACCTGAATCGTATCGCTAATCGAACAGCCAATTTGATCACCCACCGTTAAAACAATGTTTTGCTGAGACTGTCTTATCTGAATGGTATCTGTCTGCTCTCCGGTTGACCAGTTATATGACTCATAACCTGCCGGACCAATCAGCAGCAGGGTATCTCCTTCACAGGCCTGAAGATCACCTCCCAGATCTGGTTTGATCACCGGTTGAACCTGAACCGTATATTCGACATAGGTACTGCATTCATTCCCTTGCTCATCGCGGCTGATTCCTCTCACGGTATAAGTGGTCTCTTCAAATGGTGCTACTTCTATACTGGCATTATTTACACCTCCCGGATTGATCCATTCAAATTGATCACCATTGATGGCAGTAAGGGTGATAGGTGTTCCCGGACACACGATTGAATCTATTGATGGGATAATTTGCGTATCTGGGCCTCCAAGTTCTTCTACCAGGATTTCAGCGGTTGAGCTGCAGCTTGTCGTGAGGGAGGTAACCACAACATGGTACAGGCCAGCTGCTACACCAGATAGTCGGTTTGTGTGAGCTGTGTTGTCTTCAAGCCATTGGTAGCTATATTCTTCGAGCAGACCATTAGGTATGACGACAGCTTCCCCATTAATTTCACCGCACAAGGCTTTGGTGGCTTCAGTTTCAAGGGTAGGGGGTTGATTGAATAGAACCGATACGGTATCGCTAGTTATACAGCCGTTGTTATCAGTGACTTCCAAGACAAGTTGCGGTTCAGAATAGTGGACCATCAAACTGTCGTTTACTGCTCCATTGCTCCAATTCCATTGAGAAAAAGAACCAGCTGAGGTGAGCAAAATACTATCTCCCTGACAAGCGGTTTGATCAGGACCAAGCTCGGGATATGTTAATTCATGGACAAATAGAGGGAAATCGGCATAGGTAATGCACTGGTTGCCCAGGTCATCCTGGCTAAAAGCGCGTACCCTAAAGACTGTGTCAGTAAATGGTATGACAACAATCTGAGCGTCAATTAGTCCCTCGGGATTGACCCATTCGTAAGCATCGGCATTACTGGCCGTTAACACAACTGGAGTTCCCGGACACACAATGGAATCGGTTGATGCTTTTATCTGCACGTCGGCTCCTCCCAGCTCGGGAACGGTTATCTCGGTGATTCGGGCACATGTCGTTTTAGGGTTGATCACATGCACATGATAAATGCCACCCGGGATATTGCTGAGTTTGTTGCTGGTTTCTGTCGAATCTTCCTCCCAGTAATAGTTGAAATCATCAATGTCTCCAACCGGTATGACTGTTGCACTACCATCACTTTCTCCACATAGTGCCTTTTCGGTTTCTATTCGTTCCACTTCAGGTGAAAATTTCTTGAGCACATATATGGTGTCCCATGAAACGCAGCCATGATAATCTTCAACCTTAACCCGATACTCCTGACCCAAATATTCTTGTTCTTCAACGGTCCTGATTCGATCTCGTTCATCCCGGTCATCCCATTCATAGAAAGCACCGTACCCCGCATCCAAAATCAAATCGTTTCCTGAACAAAACAGGGTCGTGTCAACCCAGTCAATCGGCTGAGCATCGTATATCCTGATCGTTCTTGTATGACTGACTTCATTTCCGCCATATGTGGCATGAAACTCGACTCTATAATTACCGGTATCGGGAAATGTATAGTATGCATTGAATGCCCCGGATGACGGTAGTTGGGTGATCGGGATTGTGGCATTTTCGTAATAGATATCCCAATATGGCGTGCCGCTGAGACCAACAGTATCAGTGTAATAGAACAAACTGGGTTGACCCAGGCATGTATAGACCACATAAAATGGTGGAGGCTTCCATGAAAAAGGAAGTGCATTTGGTAGTCCCATGGCACAAATGCCACCCTCTCCAGTTTCATTATCAATAAGTCTAACCCCTGTTTCGTCGTATCCGGGTACTGGGTCATCTGGGGCATGGATTACACCGAGATGATCTTTGTCTTTTAACGCGACATAGATTTTTCCGTCCGGTCCCAACTGCAATGCCCCGCAAGGATCTTCTGTTGAATGCCTGAGGAATTTGGTTGATTTTCGAATATCCCGGCTGTTGGTTCTACTCATGTCCCAGCGATAAATGACCCCGCCATCCCAACCTGTACCAAACAGATATCTCCCTGATGGAGAGAATTCCAATCCATAAGTGCGATAGACATATGCATTTCGGTTACCAGGTGCATCACCATACAGATGATAGCGATAAGTAATTTCACCACTGCCTCGGTTGAACCAAAAAACCTGCACCCAATAAGAACATGCCAATGCAAACATGTCACCTCGCTGATTGGCTTTCATGTAGCCAGCTGCTGAAGAACCGTTGTTTGATCCGGTTTCTTGCTCATTGAAGAAACGGAGAGTACTATCTAGTTGGTATACAGTGAATAACAGGTTATTAGTTTGCCGGGTAATCAACCAATACCCTCTCTTCCCATTGGCTCCGATCGCATTAGCTCCATAAGGAATGGCTAGAAATTTTTCTGTTGCTTGTGGAGTGATGCCTTCGTTCCAGGCGTTTCCAGATTCTTCGAGGCGGATCCGTCCGAGGGAATTGTTCCTGAAGTCGAGCATGTACCAATGGCCGCCGAAATAAGTGGAGTCAGGACCCGGGTAGCGCCGGTTGGTAAATAAATAGTACTTCAGCGAATCTTCGGGATGCTGTAATATGGTGGCCGATTGTGTCGCTGTTGAATCTCCTTGCAGTGCCGAACCCAGTTGCATGATTTCATGGTTCTTATTCCAAACCTGGTGGCCGTTCGAATAAAATAGCACCTGCCCGCTGGTGTCACAAATCGTCGCACAGCCAGCTGGGGCATACATTTGACTATTGGTCAAAGGCATGGGGTGGTCTCCGTTGAAATCTAATCCGGCTTTATTCCCAAAGTACCAGATATTGCCTTCTTTTTGTCCGAATACTACAGGTTGAAAAAAAAATATCAAGCACAGCAGTATACCGATATGCCTGATATTTTGGTAGACAAGAAGCATAGTGTAAAAATACACAATGTTGTTGAGATCTTCTCAAGCTGCAAATGATCCGGCTCCTACTCCTCTTTAGGATTCATCAACACCTCCACAACATCTGGATTTTTCAAGGCCTTTTTAGCAAATTTCTGAATATCCTTGGTCGTAATGGAATTGACTAATGCCTCGTACTCGCTGATGCTAAGATGCGGATTTCCTGATTTAAGTACCGACTGGATGGCTCCATGCCAGAATCCATTTTTATCCAGTTGTTCTTTTCTGAGTTTCACGAAAGATTTCTTAATTTCTTCGAGATCTGATTCAATCGGTCCATCATTCTTAATCATGTTTATTTCGCGCCAAACTACTTGTATCAAGTGTTCTCTTTTAATGGGATCGGTGTCAAAACTGACTGTCATGAAAAACTTACCCACTGGAATTCGACTCAATGAGGCGCCTACACTTACTCCATAACTTCCTCCTTCTTCTTCTCTGATGGTTTCCATGTACCGTTTATCGAGTAGTTTGCCCAATATAGATGCAACTATGGCAGTCTTTTGATCGTGCTTCATAGCCTTAGAAACTTGCAAGTATACCGTTGTTTTTGGCACCTCCATCTTTCTTTCGAAATGACTACCTGAATTTCCATTGGCTGGCCCAATTTGGTGGTCAATAAAGCTTTCGCTGCTACCATTACCCGGTATACTTCCTATATAATGCTGCACGAGTTCAAGGGCTCCATCCGGTAGTTTACCTGCAAAAACAAAAGTGAAATCACTGGCATTGCTCAGGCGATCAGTGAAGATGCTACTGGCAGTCTCAAAATCAAGCTCCTTTAACAGTTCTTTCGAAAGGAGCAAAGTTCTTGGATGATAATTACTGGTTAACAGCGATATAGTATCCTGTAAAGCTGAATTGTTATCGGCATCTCTGTTTTCTAGGATGGTGTTCATTTGATTCAATAAGACCTGAAAGGCGTCCTGGTCAAACCTGGGATTGGCGAAATACAGATGAGCCAATTGAAGCATTGTTTCAAAATCGGCTTGATTTGAGTTGCCGCTTAGTCCTTCGTAATAATTGGCAATGTAAGGTGATACATTAGCGATTTTACCAGTAAGCTTCTTTTGGAGAGCTATCCGGTCGAATGAGCCTAATCCTGAGAAAGAGGCCAGGGTGGTCGCCAAATCGGCAGAAGGTAAATCAGCTGCTGAAATCAGTGATTGGCCACCTGGACTAAAGGCAGTAAAAAGGACTTGATCTTCAGGAAAATCGGTTTCTAACAGCACAACTTTCGCTCCATTCTCAAGTGTATACCCTTTTGCATCGGCAATACCGGCTACATTGAATTCAGAGACTATTTTACCTGATTTAAGTTCACTAGCGATCAGCGGTTCGTCACTTGCCTCATCTTCATAGGCCTCCAGTTTCATCTGGTGAACTTCATCCATGACTGCCCTTAGTTCAGCCTCGGTAGGGTAAACCAAGTCTTCTTTTTCTGGCCCGATCACCAGCATAACCTGATTGGTTGGTGTTTGTACTTTAGCTGCATATGCATTGACGTCATCCAGAGTGATTGTTTCCAAGATTTTTAATGAAACTTCATACTCACGTTCTGGTTCAAAAACCGGTTCGGCTTGAAGAAAATGATTGCCTAATTGGGTGGCCCAGTTGTCGTGGGTGATTTTATCTTTATTCTGTAAGAAATTATCAAACTGGCTTGTGAGCTGCTGCTTAACCCTTTCGAGTTCTGAAGCATTAAATCCAAAGCGTTTGACTTTTTCTACCGCTGAATATACTTCAGAAAAAGAGGAGATGGCATTACCCGGCTTGGGAATAGCCTGAATGGCAAAGCCCTGACTTAAACGTGAAATAGGCATGAAGTTCGACTGAGCCATCAAGCTTTTGCTGTCTGGATCTTGCTGGAACTCCTGGAAACGCATATTGAGCATGATAGAGTAACAATTTTGAATCAATTCTATTTTGTAGCTCTCCTCATTACGCTTTTTGGGGAGATCTGACTTGTACAGCAACATCAAAACCATAATTTGCGCTTCAGGATCTTTAGCCGTTCCAAAAAGCAGCTCTTCATTATCTGGGATGCTAAAATAATTCCGTTCAGGTAGATTTTCTTTGAATGGAATTGAGCTGAAGCGGTCTATGACTTTCCTTTCAACTTCATCTACATCGATGTCACCAACTACAACAACTGCTTGTTGATCAGGCCGGTACCAAGTTGCATAGTAGTTTTGTAATTCCTCGTGCTTGAAATTGTTGATCACATCTAGGTCTCCAATCACATCACGGTCAGCGTATTTTGAATCTTTAAAAATAACCTTTGAAGTCTGCGCACTGATTCTGAATTGTGAATTGCGGCGGGTACGCCATTCCTCACGAATAACACCCCGCTCTGCTTCAATTTCATCAGGCTTGAGTGAGAGGTATCCCGACCAGTCATGCATCACCAAAAGGCAAGAATCCAATAAGCCTTCTCCAGCATTGATTGGAATGTTGCTCAGATTGTAAACGGTCTGATCTGGAGCAGTATATGCATTAATTTCATACCCAAAACGCACTCCATGGGTCAATAGAAAATTAATGATGCCTTTCCCTTCAAAATGTTTGGTACCATTAAAGGCCATGTGTTCGAGGAAGTGTGCCAATCCGTTTTGGCTGTCCTCTTCCTGCATGGCACCAACATTCTGAACAAAGAAAAAACTTGCCCGTTCTTTGGGTTCTTCGTTATGCAGGATGTAGTAATTCATACCATTATCCAGCACACCGTGCCTTACACCTGTATGTAAAGGGAAAGTTGTGCTCATTTGAGCGGTAGTTGCAAGAGACAATGATAACAAAAGACCTAAAGCAAAAACTGCTCGACTAATTTTAATCATGATGATTTCTTTACTGTTTCTTTTATAGTTTTACGATGATTGACAAGGGGGAAACAAATGTAGTGAAAACAGGTTAAAAGCGCTTACCCAATTTAACTGGAAAACGGGACAACCGGAAAACAGGACAACCGTGTAACGGAAAACATGACAACTACCTTACAACCAAAACCATGACAACAAAATACCTCAAACAACTCCTGCCTATAGTCATTCTACTGCTCTTTGCCTCATGCTCCACCAATCCACCCAACTTCATCCTCATCATGGCAGATGATTTGGGGTATGGAGATTTGGGATGCTATGGAAGTACGGATCAGGCAACGCCTAGAATCGATGAATTGGCAGCTGGGGGAATCAAGTTTTTGGATTATCATTCAAATGGTGCCGTTTGTAGTCCGACTCGAGCGGCTTTAATGACGGGATGTTACCAGCAACGAACGGGAATTGAAGGAGTGGTTACCGCAGCAAATCATCGCGTTGGTGGATTGGCCGTAGATCAATATACCCTGGCAGATATGGCTCGTGACCAGGGCTATGTAACGGGGCTTTTTGGAAAATGGCATTTGGGATATGATACCTTGCATTTCCCAGTGAAGAATGGTTTTGATGAATTTACTGGGTTCGTTAGTGGTAATGTTGATTACATCACCCACATCGACCAAACGGGTATTTATGATTGGTGGGAAAGTACAGATTCTATCTATGAGCCCGGCTATCTGACCGATTTAATTACTGAGCATGCTGTTCAATTTATACAAGATCACGCTGGCCATCCATTTTTACTCTATGTGGCACATGGCGCACCCCATTATCCCTATCAGGGAAGAGATGATAAACCCGAGCGGGCCGTTGGGGATGTTTTCTCAAGAGGGGGTACCCTTGATGAAAAAATACGGGCATACAAAGAAATGATCACTGCCCTCGATGAGGGTGTAGGCACCATCGTAGATGAAGTAAAGCGTCTCAAGCTCGAAGACAATACACTTGTTTTATTCTGTTCAGATAATGGTGGGGTGGCAGCTGTGGGATCTAATGGGGTATTGCGTGGACAAAAAGGCACCCTTTGGGAGGGCGGTCATCGTGTTCCGGCTATTGCATACTGGCCCGGCAAAATTGAGCCATCGACCAGTTCTGAGTTGGTCTTGAGCATGGATATCATGCCAACTTTAGCTTCTTTATCGGGAGCGAATGCAAATGCCGGAGCCAATTGGGATGGTATTGATGTCTCAAGCCATTTGCTCAATGAGAAAGTAATACCTGATAGGTTTGTCTATTGGCGATTCAAACAGTTTACCGCCACCCGACAGGGCCAATGGAAATACCTCAAGCATAAAGAAAACGAATATCTTTTTAACCTATCGGATGACATAGGGGAAACGAATGACCTGTCTAAAGAGTTCTCAGATACACTAAAATATCTCAGGAATTCCATGGAACAATGGGAGGATGAGATGGCAAAGTACGATTACTTCACCAAATAGGTCTTGGGTCATGGGTCTTCGGTCTTAGTTAATAGGTAAACGGCAAAACTCGCCAACCAATGCTCACCTTCGTAATTACCACTTACGATATTTTTTAGTGCTTCGGTGGCGTGATCTGCTGCTGACTGTATGAACAGGTCTTTATATGGGTTCCCATCCGATAGGTGATTAACAATACCAAGCATGCACCAGGCCCGGCTTAGGTTGAGCCCGTCAAGATGAACAATCTTAGGATCGGTGCGATCAGAAACTTCTACCGGAGTAAGAATGCTTGCCTTGGGATTATCAAGTAAATCAGGAAAAAACTCTGCTAGCCAGGCAGCAAAGCTCACCTGGTCCAATACCCGGGTCATTAAATCTGCTTCTAGCAAAGTGGCCGAAAAGAAATCTTCACCCCCAGGTTCCCATTCAACCGGCGCATCCCGATCATCCATATAATAATCCCTAACCCTCGATTCAAACATGCGCTGTATGGCCGCCATATCTGGCGTCCAATTATTCTTCACAACACCAACATAATCCAACGCAAAACCCAATGCAAAGGCTGTATTTGGATGAACCCCAGTTCGTATAGGATAAGTCTGCCTGGGCAGGAAATCAGCAAATCGACTCAATATTTCATCCGTGAGAGGTTGAAGGTTTTTACTCCATTGCTGTCCCTGCAAATCATCCCAGGTGGCCAGTTCCTCAGCCAACTTCAGCAACCAGGCCCAGCCGTAGGTGCGCTCAAAAGACTTGCGACCTTCTTGTTGAAAATAGGCTACTTCTTGAAGGATATTATCTTCTGCCAAATTCTGATCGAGAGCTTTTCGAATATGATTGGCATTTGGCAGATCTGGATACAGCTTCAGTAAACGTATTAGCATCCAGTGACCATGTACCGATGAATGCCAGTCAAAGCACCCATAAAAGGCCGGATGCATCTGTCGAGGTGACCAGATTTCGTTGGCATCATTCATTACGTGTCCGGTTTTATTCGGATACTCTCGATGGATACAATGAAGGGCAAGGTCTGACAGCTGTGCAGCTTTTTCATGAGTTAATTCTGGAAATTCAATAGTTTCATTTGTTTCGCTGGCTGTTGGTTTTGCCGATCTCTCTGTGTTGCATGAGCAAAGCAAAAGAAACAAAATAACGAGTACAACTGGCTTGTTCATGGATTCAATTAGTTTTGTGCAAGATAAGTAATTGTTGAATCCCATTTGACCAAAGAATTTGGTGATATGAACAGATCTGTACTGACTTACCGGCTTCTGATTGATCCTTTGCTCATGGGAACCAGGAAATCGATTAAACAACAAATTCCTGCTGGTTCAACCTGTCTTGATATTGCATGCGGAACCGGATCTTTGGTCTTCTCCTTGGCTGAAGGATGTCGGCAAGTTACCGGCATAGATCTGGATACTGATAAAATCACTTCAGCGCAAAAACGGACAGAGATCAAAGGTTTAGACCATCTGAGTTTCCACATTGCAGACGCGACTGATTTGAGTGCCTATTCAGATGGGCATTTTGATGTAACTACCATGGTAATGGCCCTGCATCAATTCTCCCCACCGATCCGCCTGGAAATTATTAAAGAGGCTTTGCGTGTTTCAAAAAAACTGATTGTCGGGGATTATTTTATACCACTGCCAAAACATGTTATGGGGTGGGCAGCTCGGGGGATGGAGTACCTTGCCGGAGGTGAACATCACGAAGCCTTTTTACAGTATGATACCGATGGCGGACTACCGGCTATTCTATGCCCTACAGGGCGAGCTTTTCAATTGAACAACAAGACCATTTTTGGCGTGATCGGAATCTGGATAATTGAATAATCAGTTTGAAACTTCGACTATAATCTTCAGTACTTCACCAGCATGCTTACTCCAGTATTCGAGCCCTTCTCCCGTAACTTCGATGCTAACTCTTTTACTCACTAGTTTATCAACCGGACAATTCTTGCGTCCAAGATATTTCATCACAGCTTCGATATCTTTGGGCATTGCATTACGAGATCCCATGATGTCTAATTCTTTTTGTACAAAGAGCTGGGTAGCAAATGAGATATCTGATTTGGCATAGCCGATGCACACAACACGACCGGTAAATGCCACTTCATCGATAGCGGCCAGATAAGTCACTGGGTTACCCGCAGCTTCAATAACAACATCCGGACCGGCTCCATTCGTGATTGCTTGCAATTCGTGATGTAAATCTTGATCAGCGGAATTGATGATGAAGTCGGCACCAAGTTCGACAGCTAGTTTAAGTTTCTCACCATCAATATCTACCGCAACCACTTTAGCTCCCTGCAAGGAGGCCCGTACAATGGCACCGATACCAATCATGCCGCAGCCCAGCACCACACAAATGTCACTGTCGCTTACTCGCCCACGATCTACGGCATGAAAGCCTACGCTCAATGGTTCGGTGAGAACTAGCTCAAGAGCATTTAACTTTTCATGGTATAGGATCTTTGACCAGGGTACAGTGATGTATTCACTCAATGCCCCATTTCGTTGAACACCCAGTGTTTGATTATACTGGCATGCATTAAACCGCTGATTCTTACATGCAGGGCAAGAACTGCAGTGAGTATACGGATTAACCGTGACCAACATCCCTTCTGTCAGGTGTTGAGGTACATCTGAACCACATGAAACAATCTCGGCAGCAATTTCATGACCTGGAACAACCGGATAGTTTACCATCGGATTTTTACCCAAATAGCTACTGAGGTCTGAACCACATAATCCGATTAGCTTAATCTTGAGTAAGACTTCATGTTTGGCAGGTACGGGTTTAACGGTTTCAATAACAGCTACTTCGCCGGGTTTGATTATTTGGATGGATTTCATAAAAGTATTCAGTGAACAGTTTTCTGTTATCAGCAAGAGACAAGCTACAAGTAGGCTATTAACTTTTTTCGTAATTTTCGCAGTCGTTCACAAACATAAACAAAACTGAAAACTGTTCGCTGTTCACTGAAAACAAAAAAACCAACCAGCCACAGGCAATGTGGCTCTGTAGAATACATTGAATATGCCTAGAAAATTCTTACTCAGCATCACCCTGTCTTTTCTACCACTCCTAGTTTTTTCTCAAACCTGGAACCAGTTTCGGGGGCCTGGGGGCAACGGTATAGCCCTAGATGAGGCTGATTACCCTGCAAAAGTAGTTAGGGACCATGCACTGTGGTCAAGTCAAATCGGAACCGGAGTTTCTTCACCGATCGTATGGGGAGACCAATTGTATCTGACAGCTCATCGCAGTGACACCTTTGAAACACTAGCCTATAATCGTCACAACGGTCAATTGCTTTGGCAGAATGAAGTCATTGCCGATACTGTTCAGCGATTTCATCCAATCGGGAGTGCGGCTGCACCTTCAGTGGTTACCGATGGTGAACATGTCGTGGCCTACTTCGGTTCGTACGGACTTGTTTGTTACAATACCAATGGTGAATTGCAGTGGGAAAGAATACTACCCATTGAAGGCAACATGTATGGTGTTTCAGTTTCACCAGTTATATTCAAAAAGCAGCTGGTTTTCAGTCGCGATAGCGATGCCATGTCCTATCTCGAAACGATTGATCTGGATACTGGTGAGACCATATGGCACACTGATCGGCCCAACTATCGCGGTAACTGGTCAACACCCGGTTTCCATACAGTTGGTGGACAAGATCAGATTCTGATCTATGGCGTATTCTCTATGAAGGCCTATGATTTCAGAACTGGAGAGGAACTATGGACCCTACCAAAACTTACTGATGAGCCGGCCACCACACCCCTTTCATACAGTGGATTGATCTATGTAACTACCTATAACATGAAGTCCAATCCTGAGGTGCTGGGATTACCAACCTATGATTCTCTATTAGGTTTATACGATGGAAACAAAGATGAAGAACTGTCTTTTGAAGAAATCAAAGAGAATAAAAGCATCTTATCACGCTATGATGCAGACGGTGAAGGAGATCATCCTTTGCCAGGCTTTTTCAGAGGACTTGATCGCGATAGAAACGGACAAATGACACGTGCTGAATGGCAACGCATTGTTGACTGGATCGATAGTTTCGATTGGTATAACGCACTCATTGCCTTCAGACCACCCGAAACCAAAGGTGGATTGCCAGACATCATCTGGGAGTATGAATACGGTGTGCCCGAATGTCCCTCGCCACTCATTCTCAACGGCTTTGCCTACATGGTGAAAAACGGGGGCATCATGACTTGTCTGGATGCCGAAACCGGTGAGCTTCAATACGAAGAAAAGCTAGGGGCTGGAGGTCCCTATTATGCATCGCCGGTCACAGCTGATGGCCATATCTACCTGACATCCGGTAGGGGAGTCATTACTGTGGTCAAAGCCGGTCGTGAATTTAGTGTTGTGGCTCAAAATGATCTGAAAGAGCGTATACAGGCAACACCCGCCCTGGTTGATGGTGTTGTTTACGTTAGAACTCATAAAAAACTCTATGCCTTTGGTGTCTAAGACAGAGCTTATCAATTACAGGCAACGCTTTGAAGCCGAGCTTCATTCCATTTTAAAATACTGGATGGTCTATTCCCAGATCCCCGATGGTGTCGGATTCTATGGTGCTGTGGATCTGAATAATCAGCCAGTCATGGAAGCCCCAAAGTCTTGTGTGCTGACTGCCAGGATTTTATGGACATTCGCTGCGGCAGCAAGGCATTATCAGGATCCTGAATATGCTGCGGTTGCAGAGAAAGCCTTCCAAGTACTACATTCAGATTTTGCAGATTCGATGCACAAGGGCTACCTGATGGAATTAGACTCCAATAATAGACCGCTGAATTCAGTAAAACACAGTTATGCCCAAGCTTTTGTGTTGTATTCTTTTGCCAAATATTATGAATACCTCCCGGATGAAAAGTTGGGGTGTGAAATTGCTGATTTCTTCGTTTTTTTAGACGGACAGATTAAGGATCCAAATCATCCCGGATACCTTGAAGCCTTTACACAAGAGTGGGAACTAATTGAGGAAAACCGGATGACAGATGGCAATGAACCCAAGTCGATGAATACACACTTGCATTTGCTCGAGGCTTATGCGGCTGTGTATAAGGTTTGGCCAAACGGTTTAGTTAAGCTGAGACTCACTGAATTGGTTCAATTGTTTCTCGATCACATTATCAGGGACGATGGACACCTGGGTATATTTTTCGATAATAACTTTAATGAGACTGAAAATTCAAAGGCAATTTGCTCTTTCGGGCATGATATTGAGGCATCTTGGCTGATCTGGGAGGCGGTGCAGATTCTTAATAATAAGGAGATTATCGAAGCAGCCCTGCCTGTGATGATTAGGATGGCACGAGCAGTTTTTCGTGAAGGAATGGATCAGGATGGCGGGTTATTTCTCGAATCGTACCGTCATGGCAGTCATGTGCGAACAAATAAGCACTGGTGGTTACAGGCTGAGCTGCTGGTCGGTGAAATGAATGCTTTTGAGTTGACAGGAGATGAAAAGTATTGGGGGTATCTGAAGAATACCTGGGAGTTTATCAACAAATTTGTCATAGATCACAAAAGGGGCGAATGGTATACGAAGGTGAATCGGCTAGGTAAGCCTTTTTTGGTTGAACCATCGGATGATCCTTCCCCATATTACCGGAATGATTGGAAAATTGATCCCTGGAAATGTCCCTACCATAACGGCCGGGCCATGCTTGAATTAATGCATAGAATAGATACCCTATTGATTTAATAGATTTGAAAGAAAAAAACCTGATATGAGATTAATATTAACGATAGTATTTAGTCTGGTTGCGCTACCAGGCATTTTCGCGCAGAATTTTCAACCGATTCAAATGATTCATGAATTAGCTCAAAAGACTGAATCGTATTTTGAGGGCTATGCAGAAAAGGTGCTCCCAAATACCTTCAACTACCACAGTTTCAGACACGATGTGGGGGCATCCATGTTGACTCGTTGTCTGGAGACGCCCATGCCAATGGCTTGGAAAACTGCTACTGTGCCCCTTGAATTTAACGATGATATGGGTGGATTTATATGGATTGCGGCGATAGATTTGAACAGCAGTGGAGCTTCGTTTGATGTGTTCTTCAACGGAATAAAAAGGTTTACCATTGAGGCCTCACAGAATCAAAACTGGAGCATTAGCGGTGAAGAAGGTGGAGAAATGACATTCAATTCGCTACTCATTGACCGGCATGGAGATGCTCATGGTTACATGACACTCAATGCACCTCTGGAATGGATCGAGCGAGGTAAGGAACAAGAAATCAAAATCAAGGGAAGCCCGTCAGGTCAGAATACCTGGATGATCGTTTATACGGCCCAGGACGCCTTAGCGTACTTGCAAAAGTCAGTTGAATTTTCTGGTTTATACAGTTTGCAAGGACTACAAGAAAAGGGCATGTATGTGATGGATCTCACTACGGCCCCGGCTCTGGTGGGTAAAGAGGTGCAAATAGAATGTGGATCGTTTAAAAGGAGCCACGAACTGGTATGGTATGACAAGACTGCTCACGCCCAGGTGCGGATACCTGAGCGCAAAATGGGTGAGAAACTTGTGATTTATGATAGTCGGGGTGAAATCCTGAGTTGGGATTTTAGTAGTGAGCTGAGTCAGAATTCAATCATGATGGGAACGGGTGTGCTAAAGAATCAATTGGTTGAGCAAAGTGATGAAGGGTTTCATTTAATTGCCCAACGCGATTACATGCCAGATCTGGTAACTAGTATTTTAGGGCTTTCGAATGGTCCTATGGCAAAATCGAAAATCTTGCTTATGAATTCCAGTCATCAGGATATTGCCTGGATGGATTCACCTGAGAAATGCATGGTTGAGCGCGATACCATGTTGTTGCAACCACTGTTTAATCGGGCTGCTATTGACCCTGATTATCGATTCGACATAGAAGATGCCCTCATGGTTAAGGAATACGTCGAGCGGCATCCTGAGAATAAAGAACTGGTTAAACGTTTATTCGACGAGGGGATTATTTCATGCGGAGCCACTTACATTCAACCCTATGAAGAAATGTATTCTGGAGAAGCACTGGCTCGTCAATTCTATTTTGGAGCAAAATGGTTAAAAGATGAATATGATTACCAAGCAGATACCTACTGGAATGTTGATGTACCCGGTCGAACCCTCCAAATGCCCCAATTGATGGCCAAAGCAGGGGTTACCAATTTGGTAGCTACTCGCCAGGAATTGGGTTTTTATGAATGGTTCAGTCCCGATGGCTCAAGCATTATTTCATATTCTAATGGTCATTATGGAGATTCGTTTGGCCCTTTAGGCGATGAGTATTATATAGCTTCTGACTATTTATCAAAGTATAGCGAACGATGGAGTCCTTTTTATAACCAAAAAAGTATAACACCAATTGTTCCGGTTCTTTCAGATTGGGATATGAGTCCAGCTAAAGATTACAGTTCACTGATCTCATCATGGAATAGCCTCAAAGAACTGAAGACGGCTACCGGTGAGATTGTCCCGGTTAATCTGCCCGAGTTCAAAGAAGTACTTGCTCCAGATATGTTTACTGCCTTTCGAGAAAGTCATCCAGTAGTGCCTGAATTGCATGGTGAGCGACCGGCACTTTGGTTGTATATTCATGGTCCCTCACATCAAAAAGCCCAAAAAGCCAGTCGCGAAGGAGATATTATGCTGACCCAGGCAGAAAAGCTCGCCACCATCAATGGCCTTCTTGCCGGATCATTCAAGACCTATCCAACACAAGAATTGC
>CAYUGX010000042.1:0-20699 GCA_964444375.1 uncultured Porphyromonadaceae bacterium
CACTAATACCTGGAGTAAGATGAGAACCAGACCTAAAAAACCATATCGAACAAAATCATTCCTCATTCGCATCAATTAAACTATCCAATTCATCTGCATATTCGTTCTTCACCACATACACTTGAGCCAATTTCTTGAAATCATTGCTTAACCTCGCTTTGATCCGAAGAAAGTTACCTCCACTAGCCTGATCAATTTCAAGGACGGTAGCCACCATCAAATCTGGTGGGAACATGGCAGAGAATCCACTGGTAAGCACCGTATCTCCTTGTGCGACTGGCACATGAGAAGGTATTTCATCAATATTAACCTCCAAGTAGTTATCCCCTACCCAATTCATTGACCCAAAGAAGGATGATCCTGAAAGCTTAACACTGATTCTCAATTGGTTATTCAAGACAGATATCACCCTTGCGAAATGTGGTGATACACTTTTAACGATCCCCACAATACCAAAAGACGACACAACGGCCATATCGACACCAACATTATCAGATAATCCTTTATCTATGGTCAGGTAATTATGCAGCTTATTTACTGAGTTGTTGATGATGGCCGCAGGGACATAGGTAAATCCATCTATAATCCGGCTACTGTCTGGCTCATTCAACTGAGCGGACGCCCTCAATAGTGCATTTTCCTTTGACAGATCTTGATTAATCTGTCTTAGTTTGATGTATTGAGTCATACTGTATGCGCTATTGTATACATGAGAACTCAATGCATTCAATCTCGTATGAACCTTACCCCGCTGAATAGGATTGGTATTGACCATGAAGCTCAGGGCGATCAACTCCAATATGATGAAGAGAATCAGAAAATTAAACCGTATGATAAACCTGAGCAGGTTCCGCATAGCAAGTTGTTATCAACGCATTAAAAACGGGAAACGCTCAACATTTTTCAATGCAATACCCGTACCGCGTGCCACAGCATGCAAGGGATCGTCTGCCACATGGAAGGGGATATTTATTTTCTCAAAGAGTCGCTGGTCAATTCCTCTCAACAAAGCACCTCCTCCAGCCAAATAGATTCCTTGATTTACAATGTCAGCATACAACTCAGGTGGAGTTCGTTCAAGGACACTCAAAACGGCTGATTCAATTTTAGAGATGGATTTTTCAAGCGAGTGCGCAATCTCTGAATACGAAACCGGAATTTCGATCGGTAAGGCGGTCATTTGGTTGGGGCCTCTGACAACAAAATCAGGAGGCGGTGCATCCAATTCGGGCAATGCTGCCCCCACATTGATTTTAATATCTTCAGCAGTTCTCTCACCCACTTTGATATTATGTTGGTGCCTCATGTATGTCTGGATATCCAGGGTGAACTCATCACCTGCTATTCGCATTGATTCATTGCACACAATCCCACCCAAAGCAATCACTGCAATTTCCGTGGTACCCCCACCAATATCCACAATCATATTTCCTTCAGGTGCTTCTACATCCAACCCGATACCCAGTGCAGCCGCCATGGGCTCATAAATCATGTGAACTTCTCTGGCTCCGGCATGTTCGCTTGAATCCCGAACTGCCCTAATCTCTACCTCCGTACTCCCTGAGGGTATGCAAATGACCATTTTGAGAGACTGTGACATGAATTTCTTGCCGGGGTTAATCATTTTAATCATGCCCCGAATCATGAGTTCGGCTGCATTGAAATCAGCAATCACACCATCTCGTAAAGGGCGGATGACTTTTATGTTCTCATGAGTTTTTCCATGCATTTGTCTGGCGCGTTCACCCAGTGACACCAACTTCCCAGAATGAGCATCGACTGCAACAATGGAAGGTTCATCCACCACAATTTTATCATTGTGAATGATGATGGTATTGGCCGTACCAAGATCAATAGCAATTTCCTGTGTAAGAAATGAAAATAAACCCATAGAAAAATCTCCAGTATTAATGTATTAGTGTCTGAAATGCCGTGTTCCTGTAAAGACCATACTGAGTTTATGGTCGTTGCAATAATCAACCGACTCTTGATCACGAATCGATCCACCCGGTTGTACAACAGCCTTGATTCCAGCTTTATGTGCGATTTCCACACTGTCTTTGAAAGGAAAGAAGGCATCTGATGCCATTACAGCTCCGTTTAGATCAAAATTGAAGGTCTTGGCTTTAACAATTGCTTGCTGTAAAGCATCAACCCTGGATGTTTGGCCGGTACCACTGGCTATGAGTTGGCAATCCTTGACCAATACAATGGCATTGGACTTGGTGTGCTTAACCAAAATATTGGCAAATACCATATCTTCAACCTGTTCTGAAGTAGGCCGAAGAGTTGTAACAGTCGATAATTCATTTGCCACTTCAGTTTTTGCATCTCGTTCTTGCCAGAGTACACCATCTAAAAGTGTTCTGAATTGAACATCGGGAAGTACTGCTTCTTTTCGCTGAAGGATGATCCGGTTCTTCTTTTTCATCAATATGGGTAGGGCATCCTCATCAAATCCAGGTGCAATGACGATTTCAAAGAATATCTTGTCCATTTCAACAGCTGTTTCACCATCAATGGGTTGGTTGCTGACCAGAATTCCACCAAATGCTGAGATTGGATCAGCTGCCAGCGCTGCTTTCCAAGATTCTACGAGCTCTGGTCTACTGGCAATACCACAGGCATTATTATGCTTCAAAATGGCAAAAGTTGTGTCAGAAAACTCGTCAATGAGCCTAACTGCAGCATCAATATCCAGTAGGTTATTATACGAAATCTCTTTACCATGCAGCTGAGTAAACAAACGATTAAGATCTCCATAGAACCGCCCCTGCTGGTGTGGATTTTCACCATATCTGAGGATCTTTGATGACGGCAAACTGAGTTTTAACTCAGAATCAGAATCATCAGCAAAATATGACCAAATAGCTGTATCGTAGTGCGATGAGACGGAAAATGCTGCCTTGGCCATGGCACGTCTTTCATCCAATCTCGTCATACCTTCTTGATTTTTGAGAATACTCAGCAGACTGGGATAATGATCTTTGGATGGGATAATCACCACATCCCGATGATTCTTGGCCGCTGCACGAATGAGTGATATACCTCCAATATCAATTTTCTCAATCATCTCAGCATCAGAGCCACCTGCTGCCAGGGTCTCCTCAAATGGATACAGATCAACTACGACAAGATCAATTTCAGGAATACCATAACTAATCATTGCATCTGTATCTTCGCCAACTTCACGCCGGGCAAGAATACCTCCAAAAATCATTGGATGGAGAGTTTTCACTCGACCACCTAAAATACTCGGATAACCGGTCAACTCTTCAACCTTTGTCACCTGCAGGCCTTTACTCTCAATGAATGATGCCGTTCCTCCGGTACTAAAAATACGTACGCTAAGTCGTTCCAATTCAGCCAGGATATCTTCCAGCCCATCTTTGTTATAGACCGATAGTAAGGCCGATTGTATCTTTTTTTGTGTATTCACGAAACTGCTATTTTGTTTCCCGCAAATTTAGCTAAATTGGGGCAGAAATAGGGCAGTTTCGTAATGAACCTGCCCTCTTTTTTTTGAGCCATTTTTGGCTCGATCAGATCACGTTGAAAACCTCAAACAATACCTTAGCCAATGAAAGGTAGATCAGCAATCCCATGATGTCGTTTATGGTTGTAATAAATGGACCGGTTGCCAAGGCAGGATCAATATTTCTTTTATGCAATAACAGGGGAATCAGCGCCCCGAATATCGAGGCAAAGATAATCACCGTAAACAAGGCAATACTTACAGTAACTGTCACCATTATGTTATCGAATGCCACTAAATTGTATAGCAAAAGAAGAATTGACAATACAAGACCATTCACCAGGCTCACACCCATTTCACGAGCGATCTGTTTGGCCAGGCTTTTTACCTGCAGCCGATTACTTGCCAGACCCTGTACAATTATCGATGAGCTTTGTACACCTACATTACCGGCCATCGCTGCTATAAGTGGAAGAAATAGAATCAAACCTGAGATCTTGGCAAGTTCAGGCTCAAATACCCGTATGACAGCTGCTCCTAAAACACCACCTATTAACCCAATCACTAACCACGGGAGACGTGCCCTTGTTTGAACCAGAAGTGAGTCATCAGGCTCGACGTCTTCAGAAATACCTGAGATCATCTGGTAATCTTTCTCCGCCTCCTCCCGGATGACATCAACAACGTCATCAATGGTGATACGACCCACCAACCTTCCCAGGCTATCGACAACCGGCAAGACCACGAGGTCATATTTTTGCATAATCTTACCCACTTCCTCATCTTCCATGTCAGTTTTGACCGAGATAATTTCCTTCTCGCAAAGGTTTATAGCCTTGCGGTTTGCAGGCGAAATCAGCAGTGTTTTTAATGACAGAATACCCAGTAATTTATCATCATTGTCTAACACATAAACGAAATACACCTCCTCCACTTCTTCAACCTGTCTCCTTATCTCTTTGATGCACTGATCAACAGTCCATTCTTCCCTGACGGTGATGTACTCCTTAGCCATGATACCACCTGCGGTATCCTCTTCGTAATGCAAAAGATCAACAATATCTCCTGCCTGCTCCACATCATCCATTTTAGAGAGTACCTCTTCCTGTCTCTCCTCATCCATATCTCCCAAGACATCAGCCGCATCGTCAGAATCCATCTTGTCAAGATATTCTCGAGCAATTACATCACTAGGTAAAGCTCGCAACAAGCGCTCACGATCATCTTCTTCAATTTCGACCAATACATCTGCCGCTTGCTCCCCTTCCAATAATTGAAACAAGAACAATACTTCTTCCATGTTCAGATTATCGAAGATCTCTGCAATATCAGCGGGATGAAGGTTAACAAGTCTTTGTTTGCTCTCCTTCTCGTTTTGTACTTCAATGAGTTCTCTCAAATCTTGAACAAACTGCCTGGTGATTTCAAATTTTTGTGCCATACCGTAATTAATTTACCAGGTTAAACATAGAGAAGGATGTTGTGATAACAGCCGAGGCAAAAATAGCCACAAAATTTCAGCTCAGAAAGGCTGTGATTCAATTAAATTCAGCAAGCTGAGAAAACCTGGCAAATCCAACTGCTCAGGCCGTTTACCCAAGATGGGATCATCAGGGATCGGCCCCTTCCACATACTTTTTAAACTATTGCGTAAGGTTTTTCGTCTTTGGTTAAATGACAGTTTAACTAGCTGTTGAAACAAATCTGGATTACCAATTTCAACCGGATTGGTTTTTCTGGTAAGTGACAACACCCCTGATTTAACCTTGGGTGGTGGATTGAATACCTGTTCAGACACAGTAAATCGGTAGCTTCTGTCGAAATACGCTTCAAGAAGCACACTTAGGATTCCATATTCTTTACTACCCGCATTCATGCATACCCTTTTGGCCACTTCGCGCTGAAACATTCCAACAACCTGGGTCACATGCTTCCGATGGGTCAGCACATGAAACAATATCTGTGAGGAGATATTATACGGAAAATTGCCAATCACGGCCATTTTGGGCCCAAATACTTCAGCCAAATCCAACTTTAAAAAATCATCAGGATGAATTCTAGGAACCAGCGACGGGTAAACCTTTTCGAGGTAGTCGACACTCTCTGTATCCACTTCAACGACATGCAGACGCTCACCATATTGTTCTAGTAAAAATTGCGTTAAAACACCGGTTCCCGGACCTATTTCAACAATCACTTCATCCGGATCCGGATCCAACAAGTCAACAATTCGTTGGGCAATACCCAGGTCTTTCAGAAAGTGCTGTCCCAAACTTTTTTTTGCTCTGACGTGCATACGCTTCGGTGTTTGAAATTGCTTTCTATCTTTGCTAAACCAATGGATTAATCCATCAAAAGTAACCATTTTGCAATTGTCAAAACGTATTCAGGTCAGTGTTAAGCTAATCATCACCCTGGCAGCCTTTGCGTTTATCGCCTGGAAACTTATCCGCTTTGATGATCTCAAAGGTGCCAGCCAATTATTCATGGAACAGCTTCAAGAGGCACCGATCAGCCTCCTGCTGATAGCTGTTGCACTGATCCCTGTAAATTGGTGGTTTGAACTCAAAAAATGGCGACAACTAATTCTCCCTCTTCATCCCATTCAGTGGCCCGAGACAATCCGAGCGGTCATTTCCGGACTTACTATGGCCCTGATGACCCCAAACCGGGTAGGTGAAGTCTTTAGCCGGGTCTACATTCTCCCGAGAGAGAAAAGACTGGCAGGAGTGGGCCTGTCAGCCATTGGCAGCCTGGCCCACATGGTTGTCATCCAAGCAATGGGAATACTGGGCATTGCCCTTTTATTCACCAACCCTGATTTTCTACTGGATACTGGAATCCAAATCGGAGGACTGGCCATCACAGTGGGTGGACTGGTTTGCACAGCCATTGTATTTCTGTATTTTAAAATCGATCGGGTGCTTCCCTGGCTAAAACGAATAAAAGCAGTGGCTAAACACTATCCCTCTTTTGAAGTACTGGCCACACTCAGTTTTACTGTCAAATGGCAAGTTTTAGGCTGGTCACTATTGAAATATTTCACATATACGACACAATTTTACTGCCTGCTACGGTACTTCGGTGTAGATCTACCCTGGCATCTGGCCTATCCGGCAATGATGAGTGTTTACATACTTCTCAATTACCTGCCCATGATCTCTATTGGTGAATTGGGAATTCGAGGTTCAGTGACCCTGCTAATCATCGGCCAACTTTCGTCACATGACCTGGGCATCCTGGCCGGGTCAATGTCACTGTGGATCATCAATATCATGTTCCCCGCCATCGTCGGTGCCTTTTTCATGCCGAAAGTGAAGTTTTAAAATCTTATTTTTACCTCGAATTGATCACAATACACCATGGATATTTTTTTAATCATACTAGGCGCATTCCTTATATTGATAGGATTGGCTGGATGCATTGTTCCCATCATACCTGGACCTCCACTCAGCTACGGTGGAATTATTCTTCTTCACCTCACTGAGAAAGTGCAATTTGAGCAGCGCTTTTTGCTTATTTGGGGACTCGTGGTTGCCGGTGTTACCATCCTCGATTACATGACTCCCATCTGGGGCACTAAGAAGTTTGGCGGAACTCGCCGGGGTACCTGGGGAGCGACCATTGGCCTAATTATAGGCTTGTTTTTCTTCCCTCCTATCGGAATTATTCTAGGTCCCTTTGTGGGTGCTGTGGTTGGTGAATTAACCCAAACCGAAGACATGAATAAAGCCGTACGGTCAGGCTTAGGATCACTCCTTGGTTTTCTGATCGGAACCGGGCTCAAATTCATGGTTTCAGGATTCTTACTCTTCCACTTTTTCAAAGCCGCATTTTAATGATCCTTGGCCTCATACTGGCCATTGTAATACTCATGGCTCATGGCTTGTTAATGGGCGTGATGTCATGGGGTTGGCGTAAGCTGAAGCCCATCAAAAAAAGCTCCTCAATAAATCAAAGAACTGTTTCTGTTCTGATTCCCTTTCGCAACGAAGCAAAAAACCTGCCGGGATTGCTTGCCAGCCTGGCCCAACAAGACCTTCAGAAAATCGACCTGCAAGTGGTTCTGGTTGATGACCATTCTGATGATCAGGGACCTGAGCTGATAAAAAAACACCCCAGTTTCGGCTCAAGATTTTACCTTGTCCACACAAAAACCGACGAAAGTGGAAAAAAAATGGCCTTGCGTGCAGGATTATCTCATTGCACGGGAGAATATATTCTCCTGTCAGATGCTGATTGTATTTTTCCTACTGGATGGATTCAGAGTATGATCACAGGCTTTTCTGATCCTGCCTGTCAATTGGTTCAGGGACCTGTGGCTTTGGTGAGTCAAAATAGTCTGCATGCCCGGATGCAACAAATTGAATTCATGAGTCTCATGATGAGTGCTGCCGGCTCAATTGGAGCCAAACACCCCATCCTGGCAAGTGCCGCCAACCTGGGTGTTCGAAGAACCTTTTATCAAAAGAGCATTAATAAACTCAGACCTCAAGTCAATACAGGCGATGACATGTTTCTACTGGAACAAGCAAAAAAAGAAGGAAGAGAAGCTGTTTCGTATATCAAATCAAGGGAAGCATTGGTTCAAACAACCCCAGCCTCTTCACCCCTTGCTCTTTGGAATCAACGCAAGCGCTGGAGCTCTAAATCGATAAATTATCAAGATCATGAAATTATAAGTACCGCTCTGATTGTTTGGCTCACCAACGCCTTAATTCCGATCGGCCTGGTATTGGTTTTTTGCCAGGTACTTCCCCTATTTATTCCCTTGTCCTTTTGGCTAGTGAAAGGAGTGTTCGAATGGCCCTTGATGAATATGGGCTTCACATTTTATAAACTACCCCGACTCGCCTTCTGGTTTTGGCCAACCCAGTTAGTGTATCCTTTCTATATTGTACTTGTCTCTTTTTCCGGTGTTTTCGGAAGCTTTTCGTGGAAAGGCCGAATGAAATAATTACAGATCTCTTTTTAGCAGTATTCGATGAGCCAACATATAGAAGACTACGGCGTAAACAACTGCCAAAATCACATTCAAATACAAAGGCAATGATTCAGTGAGACCATTAATCTCAGCATTTGCCCTGATAAAAGCCACCACTCCATTGTCAGGGATGGGTGTCAGCTTAGTTACTACTTTGACCGGTAAAAACAAACCCAACTTTGTCCAGACATATTTCTTTAGAACCAATCTCAGTATAGGTTCAATAATGATCGAATAGACCAGCAACACCACCATCGATAAAGTTTTATTTCTCAACCAAATGGTCAGGAACAAGGCCAAAATCATGTAACTCACAGCCTGGATAAAATAGATCCCTAACATGTAGAGATGAGAGACCGTGTCAGAAAAAAAGTAGCCACTAGAGTATATCAATCCAAAAATCCAGCCTAGCAAGAATATGAGAAGGGTATTTGCCAGGGCAATTAGACCAATAACAATCAGCTTGCCAAGCAGCAATTCAGATCGACTCAGGCCGTCAACGATATGTTGTCGAAATGTTCGGTATGAGTATTCGTTACCAGCCAAAAAGATCACTATGATGGCTAAAAACAGGTTTGACTTTGACGCCAGCCAGGCATAGGTATCCCAAATAACAGGAAATGAGTAGAAAGAAGCAACATCAAGCACATCGCTCTCCCCGGTCATGTTGATTCGTAATTCGATTAGGGGAATAACAATAATGGCAATCAAGAATGACAGCACATACAAAATTCCCAGCACTTTTACTACATTGTAATTCAGGGTCTTATTCCATTCAATTTTCAGTAATCTCATCATGATGCAATGCTTTATTGTGCTGACTCTTTAACCAATTCCAAAAACTGTTCTTCAAGACTTTGCTTTTGGATCTCCATTTTACTTAATATGATTCCCTTCTCCATCAGGGCTTTATTGAGATCTGTACTTGTGTATTCGGTGTGCAATATGACCTGAAAATGATCCAATTTGGCGATGTACTTTTTCACTCCTGCATACTCAGCTAAGAAGTTCTTGAGGGCACTCAGATCTGTTGCTCCCAATACAATTATCTCTTCTCCTTTCAGTAAATGACCCACTTCACCCTGAGTAAGCAGGCTACCATTCCTGAGAATGGCTACATGTGAACATACTTTTTCAACCTCATCCAGAATGTGGCTCGCCATAATAACTGTTTTTCCTTTATGCGCTTCCTGAATGATAATCTCACGAACTTCTGCAATTCCTTCAGGATCTAACCCATTTGCAGGCTCGTCAAGTACCAGCACTTCAGGATCTCCAAGTAACACCGAAGCCAGTGCCAGTCTTTGCTTCATCCCGTACGACAGAGTCTGAAAACGACTATGCGCCCGTTCTGAAAGTCCAACTATTTGAAGTACCCGCCTAACCTCCGATACAGGAATTTGCTTAATCTCGCATACGATAGTGAGGTTGCGTGTCAGATTTAGATAGGGATAAAAATTCGGAGATTCTATTAAGGCACCAATGCGTTGACGTGTGCGTGGTGTTGGTGGGTGGTCAAACCAGCTGAAACTTCCCTTGTCTTGACCCACAATACCCAGAATCATGGCCAGCGTTGTCGTTTTTCCACTCCCATTGGGTCCTAGAATCCCGAATACCTGACCTTTTTCGACCTGCAAATTCAAGTCTTTTACTGCGTGAACCGGCCCATATGATTTGTCCAGGCCGCTAATGGTTAGAATAGCCACAATGCGTATAATTTTTTAGAGTGGGAAAATAAGAAAAGAATTGGAGCTAGTTCCCTAATTCAGATATGAATTTTATTCTGATTAGACGAATATCTTCCTCTGAATAATCTTCCTCTCCAAGTTCATCGAATGCAGCAGCAATGGATTCATCTTCGGCATCTTCCTTGAAATACAGAAAAATATCTTCCTGATGATATTCGTCCATGACCTGATCAATATAATAGTCAATATTGATTTTGGTTCCGCTATTAACAATCGATTCAATCTCAGAGAGTAGGTCTGACATACTCAATCCTTTCGATTGAGCCACAACATCCAGGGGAACTTTGCGATCTATACTCTGAATAATAGAAACCTTCATCCCAGACTTATTGACTATGGATTTAACCACCATGTCTTGTGGACGCTCAATTTCATTCTCTTCAACGTATTTTTTGATCAGGTTGACGAACTGTTGGCCATACCTTTTTGACTTTCCAGTACCTACTCCGGTCATGTTGGCCAATTCTTCAATGTTAACCGGGTAATTTGTGGCCATATCTTCGATTGAAGGATCCTGAAAGATTACAAAGGGAGGTAGATTCAGTTTTTTTGCCATTCCCTTGCGGAGGTCTTTCAGCATGGTAAACAAGGTTGAATCCAGGGAGGCTCCACCACCCGATCGAACGATGGTTATATCATCCGATTCAGCATAGTTATGATCTTCGGTTAATATGAAAGAAACTGGGTTAGCCAGGTAATCTCGACCAGCATTCGTTAGCTTAAGCACACCGTAATTCTCGATCTCCTTAGTTACCAGCTTGGCTATTAAAGCCTGTCGATAAACAGCCTGCCAGAATTTCGAGTCGTGATCCTTTCCCTGTCCAAAGATTTCAAGTTTGTGGTGCTGGTATGACTTAACTGCCGAATTCACCTGTCCGGTAAGGACACTGGCCAGGTGCTCAGGCTTTACTTTCTCCTTGGTAGCCACCATGGTTTGCAAAGCCGTGGTTAAAAACGCCTGTCCTTCAAACTTCTTCTTTGGGTTATTACAATTGTCGCAGTTCTCGCAGTTTTGGTGGCTATAATCTTCGCCGAAATAATGCAGTAAGTGCTTTCTCCTGCACACCGATGATTCGGCATATGAAACGGTATCGAACAAGAGTTGTCGCCCAATCTCCTGCTCAGCTACCGGTTTGCCTTGCATAAATTTCTCAAGTTTTTGAATGTCTTTGTAACTATAAAAAGTCACACAAAGACCTTGCCCACCATCCCGTCCCGCTCTTCCTGTTTCCTGATAATACCCTTCAAGACTTTTTGGCACATCATAGTGAATTACAAATCTAACATCAGGCTTATCGATACCCATTCCAAAAGCAATGGTTGCCACAATGACATCGACTTCTTCCATCAAGAACATATCCTGGTTACGTGACCGGGTAGCAGAATCCATGCCCGCATGGTAAGGCAATGCTTTGACATTGTTCACTTGTAATGTTTCAGCCAGTTCTTCAACCTTCTTCCGGCTCAGACAATAAATAATCCCGGATTTTCCTTCATGCTCTTTGATAAAGCGAATGATCTGTTTTTCCGTTTCTACTTTTGGCCTGACCTCATAATACAGATTTTCACGGTTAAAAGATGATTTGAACACTTCCCCGTCAAGAATCCCTAAGTTCTTCTGAATATCATGTTGAACTTTGGGTGTTGCAGTTGCAGTTAATGCCATGATGGGCTTTCGTCCTATTTCATCGATAATTGGGCGTATTCTTCTGTATTCAGGTCTGAAATCGTGTCCCCACTCAGATATACAATGTGCCTCATCAATCGCAAAGAACGAAATATTCACCTCGCGTAAGAATCCTACATATTCATCTTTTGTGAGTGATTCTGGAGCCACATACAGTAACTTAGTAATACCCTCCCGGATATCACTCATTACTTGATTGATTTGAACCTTAGTGAGGGAGGAATTCATGAAATGCGCTATACCATCCTTCATGCTGAATCCGCGCATGGCGTCGACCTGATTCTTCATCAGGGCGATCAAGGGCGAAATCACAATCCCTGTTCCCGGCATCATCACCGCCGGTAACTGATAGCACAGAGACTTACCGCCCCCTGTCGGCATAAGAACAAAAGCATCCTGGCCAGCCAGCACATTTTGAATGACCAATTCCTGGTTTCCCTTGAATTTGTCAAAGCCGAAGTACTTCTTCAGAAAATCATGAACCTCAACCGCACGATCAGCCATTAAGCATGTTTATTTTGGATGAAGAAAACAAACCCACCCGGGTGTTTATTACATTTGTAAACTAAATTTACGAAAATTGTATTAAAACCATCAATTTTTTTCTCTTATCAAAAGATTATGCATGAATCTGACTTACTGACCGCGGCACGGAATATTATCCAATCAGAGATAGATACCTTGAATGATGTGCACGCCCACCTTGGACAATCCTTTGCGGATGCCTTAGTTGTTTTAGATCAGATTACGGGTCGGGTCGTTATCACAGGGATTGGCAAGAACCAGTTCATTGGACAAAAAATGGCCGCGACTTTCAATTCTACCGGTACTCCCAGCGTATTCATGCATGCTGCTGATGCCATTCATGGTGACCTGGGAATTATTCAATCTGAAGATGTAGTAATTTGCCTGTCTCGCTCTGGAAACTCACCAGAAATCAAGGCGCTGTTACCAATGGTTAAATCAAGAGGACACACCCTGATTGGCCTCGTGTGCGAACCTGGATCCTATTTAGATAGGCAAGCTGACATTTCGATACAGGTGCCCGTTAAGGAAGAAGCCTGCCCCCATCATCTGACACCCAGCAATTCGACCACTGCTTTTCTGGTCATAGGCGATGCTCTGGCAATCAGCCTCATTAAAATGAAAGGATTCACAGCTGATGATTTCGGCCAATTGCATCCGGGAGGAGCCCTTGGAAAAAGGCTCTATATGAAAGTGGCAGATCTGTTCACACTGAACGCTAAACCAGCCGTCAAACCAGAGACATCAATTCACGAAACAATAATCGAAATTTCAACAAAACGGCTGGGTGCTACTGCAGTTTTGGGACCTGACGAAACTGTTGAGGGCATTATCACCGATGGTGATCTCAGGCGCTTGTTGCTAGACCGAGGGGAGCTGCAGGGAGTTTGTGCAGCTGACGCCATGAGTATCCATCCCAAAACAATAGCTCCGGACGAATTTGCCAGCGCAGCTCTGAGCATCATGAGAGCCAATAATATAACCCAGTTGCTCGTTGTGAAAAATGATGTGTATCTTGGGGTAATCCATATTCATGATATCCTTAGAGAAGGAATTGTTTAAGCCATTGGTATGAAACTGTATACAGATAAATTGGTGAAAAGATATCGTCAACGTACTGTTGTTGACAAAGTTACCATCGAAGTTGAGCGCGGTGAAATCGTTGGATTACTGGGTCCGAATGGAGCCGGCAAAACAACTACCTTCTATATGATTGTGGGATTAATCAGGCCCAATTCTGGAGAGATCTACCTCGAGAATAGAAACATTACCAAAGAACCAGTCTTCAAAAGGGCACAAAGCGGAATCGGATACCTGGCTCAAGAAGCTTCAGTTTTTAGACGGATGACTGTTGAAGACAACATTTATTCAGTCCTCGAAATGACCGAACTCCCTAAAAATGAACAAAAAGAAAGGGCTGAAGGGCTGATTTTTGAATTTGGCCTAGACAAAATCCGGAGGAACAAAGGTATACAACTCTCTGGTGGTGAACGAAGAAGAACCGAAATAGCACGTGCACTGGCTCTCAATCCAAATTTCATCCTTCTGGATGAGCCTTTTGCCGGAGTTGACCCTATTGCTGTTGAAGACATACAGGATATCGTCACGAAATTGAAAGATCGTAATATTGGGGTTCTAATTACCGACCATAATGTTCATGAAACATTATCCATCACCGATCGAGCCTATCTACTTTTCGAAGGTTCCATTCTGAAATCGGGCACAGCTGAAGATTTATCTCAAGACGAACAAGTTAGAAAAGTATACCTGGGACAAAATTTTGAACTGAGAAGGTAAATACTTATCTTTGCCGCACTTTTGCGGATGTGTCGTAATTGGTAGCCGAGCTAGACTTAGGATCTAGTGCCGCGAGGCGTGGGGGTTCGAGTCCCTCCATCCGCACTAAATGCAAAACCGCCTTTGCTAACCGCCGAACAGCCAGGCGGTTTTGTTTTCAAACTCAGCAAATATTCAGAATAAACTATGGATATAAACAAGGAAAGTACGGATGCGCTGAATGCGATTATCCGTATGAAAATTACAGAAGACGATTACCAGGAAAAGGTCAGTGAAGTGTTAACTGATTATAGAAAGAAAGCCAACATACACGGATTTCGCCAGGGCAAAGCACCCATGGGATTGATTAAGAAAATGTATGGACAGGCAGTTGTTGTCGATCAGGTCGTCAAACTCTTGTCGGAGAACCTGAGTAAGTATATTGTTGATAATGACCTAAGAATCCTGGGCGAACCGCTACCCAATGAAGATGCACCATCGATTGATTGGGATACACAGAAAGATTTCGAATTTGCCTTTGATATTGCCACTGCTCCTGAATTCGAGTTGTCACTATCGAAGCGCGACAAACTACCCTGGTACACTATTGAGGTTGGAGAAGAATTAATCAATGACCAGGTCGAAAACTACGGCAAGCGTTTTGGCGGTTTTGAACCCGTTGATGTGGCTGAAGATGATGACATGGTGAAAGGTGATTTAACTGAATTAGACGACAATGATAATCCGAAAGAAGATGGTGTGCTGGCAGTTGATGCATTGGTTTCGATCAATACTTTGCCCACAGATGACATTAAAAACCGTTTTGTCGGATTAAAAGTCGGAGACGAACTGGTTTTGGATATGGAAACAACCTTCCCCAATGAAGCTGACCGGGCTTCGTTACTGAAAGTTGAGAAAGCCCAATTACCTGAACTCGGACAACACTTCAAATATTCCATTGGTGAAGTAAGTAGATTTGCACCTATTGCGGTTAATGAAGAATTATTCGAAAAGGTCTACGGTCCAGACTCTGTAAAAACAGAAGAGGAGTTCAGAAACCGGATCAAGGAAGAACTGCAGGGTCAACTCGAACGAGAAAGCAACTATAAGTTCAATCTGGATGCCAGAGCCAAATTAGTCAAGAAAGCCAATTTTGACCTACCGGATGAATTCTTGAAGCGCTGGATGCTGGCTACCTCTAAAGATGAAGAACTGAGTCCAGAAAAACTGGATGAAGAATACCCTCGTTTTAGTGAAGATCTCAAATGGCAATTGATCAAAGAGTTTTTTACTAAAGAACAAGAATTGAAAGTAGAGGAGGAAGAAGTTAGGGCTGAAGCCATTAACGTCGCCAGAGCCCAATTTCAGCAATACGGTATATTTGACGCTCCTGAGGAGCAATTAGCGAGGTTCTCTGAGAGCATTTTGACGAATGAAGATGAACAAAGACGCATCTCTGAGCGTATTCTCGAAGATAAAGTCGTTAGCTTTGTAAAGACAGCTGTAAAACTTGATGACAAACCAATCAGTTTGGATGAGTTTAAAAAGCTGTTTGAAGAATAATAAATCAAGGCCATCATGAATAAAACAGAAGATTTTAAAAAATTTGCCACCAAGCATCTGGGCATCAGCAGCCTGAATCTTGAGCGGTATCAAAGTATTTATAACAACTATATCTCACCTACCATCATCGAAGAACGTCAGCTCAACGTAGCCTCAATGGATGTTTTCTCGAGATTGATGATGGACCGCATCATTTTTCTGGGTGCACCGGTTGATGATTATGTAGCCAATGTGATTCAGGGCCAGTTGCTCTATCTTGAATCAGATGACCCAACCAAGGATATTACCATCTACTTCAACACCCCAGGTGGATCTGTGCATGCTGGATTGGGTATTTACGACACCATGCAATACATCAATCCTGATATCGCTACCATCTGTACCGGAATGGCTGCTTCTATGGGCGCCGTGCTCTTGTGCGGGGGTACAAAAGGAAAGAGAATGGCACTCAAGCACTCACGGATTATGATCCACCAACCAATGGGTGGTGCCCAGGGACAAGCTGTTGACATGGAAATCCAGGTAGCTGAGATCAATAAGCTGAAAAAAGAATTATACGAAATACTCGCCAGGCATTCAGGTAATACCTTCAAGAAAATTGAGAAAGACTCTGACCGGAATTACTGGATGACTGCCGATGAAGCTATGAATTACGGCATGATCGATGAGATCCTGACCCGTGAGAATGGCAAAAAATAGTAACCCACTCACCTGAGGATCATGGATAAGTGTTCTTTTTGTGGCCGCCAGAAAGATGACGTTAACCTGCTCATAGCCGGAGTTTCGGGACACATCTGTGACTTTTGCATTGAACAGGCACATAGCATCATCCAGGAAGAGATGAAGCAGGATGCTGGCTTCAGTCTAGATACCATCAAGGTCAAAAGACCAATAGCAATAAAATCCTTTCTTGACCAATATGTTATTGGACAAGAGGATGCCAAGAAAGTTTTGTCTGTTGCGGTATATAACCACTACAAAAGACTCGGACAAAAAGAAAGCAAGGATGATATCGAAATTGAGAAGTCGAATATAATCCTCGTAGGCGCGACTGGAACCGGCAAAACATTACTGGCAAAAACAATTGCCAAAATGTTACATGTGCCCTTTACCATAGTTGATGCAACCGTTTTAACTGAAGCGGGATATGTCGGTGAAGACATAGAGAGTTTACTTACTCGATTGTTGCAAGCCGCAGATTACGATGTAAAAGCTGCTGAACGTGGTATTGTTTTCATTGATGAGATTGATAAAATTGCTCGAAAAGGCGACAATCCATCCATTACACGTGATGTGTCTGGTGAAGGGGTGCAACAGGGCTTGCTGAAGCTACTCGAAGGCTCAATTGTTAATGTTCCTCCACAGGGTGGCCGTAAACATCCTGAACAAAAGATGATTCCAGTGGATACCAAAAACATATTGTTCATTTGTGGTGGTGCCTTTGACGGAATTGAGAAAAAAATTGGGAGTCGTTTAAATACCAAAGTAGTTGGCTACGGGGCGCAAAAAGCGGTTGATAACATCGACCGGGAGAATCTTTTGCAATACATCGCACCCCAGGATTTGAAATCTTTCGGTCTGATTCCAGAAATCATCGGACGCCTTCCGGTGCTGACCCATCTTGATCCTTTGGATCGTGACACCTTGCGGAGTATACTTACTGAACCCAAAAACTCAATCATTAAACAGTACATCAAGCTGTTTGAAATGGACAACGTTGAATTGAGCTTTGACCTTGAAGCACTTGAGTTCATTGTAGATAAAGCAATTGAATTTAAGCTTGGTGCCCGGGGATTGCGTTCCATTTGTGAAGCGATCATGGTAGATGTGATGTTTGACCCACCTACTGAAAAAGACGCAAAAATTGCTATCACTACTGAGTTTGCCTCAAAGCAAATTGAAAAAATGGGTCCAAACCGCTTGAAAGCATCCTAATCTGATTTATCTGCGCTCCAAAATCTTGAAACTGAATGGCAATGGACTATCCATATAGTCCTCATTGAAAGTCTCAATCCAATCTTTATCCAGCAAAGCTGGAAAAAAAACATCTCCTTCAAAATCCTGATGCACCCGGGTTAGATATATTTTCTGTACCAACGGTAGAAATTGGGTATAAACTGAACCCCCTCCAATAATGAAGTTCTCTTGGTGCTCATCCATGCGATGGATGGCCTCTTCGATAGACCCTACCATTGTACAGCCTTCAAAACAATCAGCGGGATTGTCTGTAATTACGATATTCGTACGTTTAGGCAAGGGACGAATAGGTAGTGATTCCCAGGTTTTCTTGCCCATGACAACAGGATGACCCTGTGTATGTCGCTTAAACCAACGCATATCTTCTGAGATGTGCCACAATAAGTCATTGTCTTTACCAATGGCCCAATTTGCCGCAACCGCCACTATAATTGAGATTCTTTTCATACTATACTGAAATTGTTCCTTTTATGTGAGGGTGGGGATCATATCCTTCCACCTGAAAATCTTCATATACAAAATCCAACACCTTCTCTTTCTTTGGATTTAGATTCATGAGGGGCAATGATCGAGGAGATCGCTTCAGCTGCGTTTTCGCCTGATTGAAATGATTCGTGTAAATGTGAGCATCTCCCAGGGTGTGGATGAACTCAGCCGCTTCCAATTTGGTTTCGCGGGCCACCATCATCAACAGCAAACTATAACTTGCAATATTAAACGGAACCCCTAGAAAAACATCCGCACTGCGCTGGTACAACTGGCAACTCAAGCGACCATCGTCAACATAAAACTGAAAAAGTATGTGACATGGAGGCAGATTCATATTGGGTAGATCTGCCACATTCCAGGCCGATACAATATGTCGGCGAGAACTCGGATCGTCTTTTATGCTTTGAATTACCTGGTTAATCTGGTCGATGTGGGTTCCATCCGGGGAGGGCCAAGATCGCCATTGATATCCATAAATATGCCCAAGGTCCCCATTGTGATCGGCCCATTCATTCCAGATGTTAACCTGGTTATCGATGAGGTATCTGGTATTGGTATCCCCTTTTAAAAACCACAGCAATTCATGAATAATACTTCGCAGGTGTAATTTTTTAGTGCTCAATAAGGGAAACCCTTCCCTCAAATCAAATCGCATCTGATAGCCAAAGACACTCCGGGCTCCAGTACCTGTACGATCGATCCGGTCAGAACCGTTATTCATCACATGATCCAGCAAATCCAGGTATTGTTTCATAAGGACTATCCTAATATCATTCCCACAATGGTTGCCGAAAACATTGAAGCCAATGTTCCACCCAGCAAGGCCAACATGCCATATTGTGATAACCACTTTCGACGTGCGGGAGCCAGCGAACCGATGCCATGCACCTGAATACCAACAGAAGCAAAATTGGCAAATCCACAAAGCATATAGGTAGCCATTATAATTGATTTATCCTGTAAAAACATTCCTGCATCTTTCATTTGTGCTAAACTGGTATACGCTACAAATTCACTGGCAATTAGCTTTTCACCTGCCAGTTGCCCCACCAATGCCATGTCTTGCGGACAAACACCCATTACCCACATCAGTGGACTGAACAAGTAACCCAGTATAAACTCAAGTGATAGATTGTCATATCTGCCTTGCGTTAAATCAGCGATGGCAGGATTGAGACTAGTCCATGAGCCAACTTTAATAAATAGAAAATTGGCCATGGCTATAAAGGCAAAGAACACCAACAAGATGGCCCCGACATTCACAGCTAATTTAACACCATCATAGGTGCCAATACCAATAGCATCCAGCAGGTTATCTCCGATTTTTGCTTGCTCCACCTCAACTTTTTCTTTGACTGACTCATTTTGCGGGAAGAGTATCTTTGATACGACTACAGCACCGGGAGCCGCCATGACCGAGGCCGTGAGCAGGTGCTTAGCGAATAATAAGCGCTGCTCGGGATCATCACCACCTAAAAAGCCAATATAGGCAGCCATTACACCCCCTGCAACTGTTGCCATCCCCCCAATCATCACCAAAACAATTTCAGAGCGATTCATTTTTTCTAAATAGGCTTTTATCATCAAGGGAGATTCAGTTTGACCCAGGAAGATATTTCCTGCAACAGATAGACTTTCTGCACCTGATAATCGAAATGCCTTGGTCATAAACCAGGCTAATACCCAAACTACCTTTTGAATTATACCCAGATAGAATAGTACGGAAGTCAGGGCAGAGAAAAATACAATGGTGGGTAGGATCTGAAAGGCAAAAATAGACCCGAAAGTCTCCATATCTAGCAGACTACCAAATAGAAACTCAGAACCAATCCGGGTAAAGTCAAGAATCACAACGAAGATCTTACCCAAAAATTCAAACACAGCCTGAACGGGTGGGGCCAAGAGTACACCCAGTGCCAACAATATCTGAACAGATAACCCAATTCCCACTACCTTCCAGTCAATTCCTTTTCGGTTACGCGAAAAGGCCCAGGCGATACCCACCAAAACGGCTAACCCGAAAAAACCTCTTAGCACATTCATCGGCTTTATAGCCGATCGATCTTTAACTTGCTTCTGAACCAGACCTGCTTTACCATCAGCGTCCTCAATCCCCTGGTCAGTGAGCTCGATGGTATCGGCCTGATATTCACTTAGGCTGTCCTTATTTTGAGCTTGTGCCCATATGGCTGCTGCGAAAATTAAGGCTGTAAACCCTATCAATAAATAGAGTGCTTTCTTCATACTGCTTATACATTCTTGTTATTGTTAACTCGGTAATCCCCGCCGTTTCATTTCATCTTTAATTACGGCCGCCAGTTCATAATCTTCATTATCAATGGCATCTTTTAGCATCGCTCCGAGTTCCTTATTGCTTTTTCCAGACAAGCCGCCCTCTTCATCAACTAGTGATTCTACATCTTGCTCAGCTTCCTCCGGCTGGTCTTCCAGTACAATTCCAGCTTTGTCCATGAT
>CAYUGX010000043.1:0-16300 GCA_964444375.1 uncultured Porphyromonadaceae bacterium
TCTTTGTCAGTTTATTCTCAACCAAGCCGAGTGTATTGTCGATAAATATCCCAACGATGTTCTTTGTTTTCCAACAGGTGCGCAGGTGGGCATTTGACGAAGAACGAGTTTGCCTCCCATCCCAAACGTGGGTTGCTTCGTAGGGAACGGTGTATTGGAAAGTAGCTTTCATATCCCAGCGGTAGTATACGGCTTCACTATGATCTTCATGGGTACTCACCTGAAAGCGATAACCGTCGTACACTTCCATGGTTTCAAGTACTTGTTGTCTATCGACTGCATAGGTGATGCTATCCACTTCTGCCGCTGGGTGCAGCATTTCCTCCGTTGAACGAAACTGAGTTCCATCAATGGTTACGAGCAGATGATACTTTTGTCCTTCGATGGGCCTGAGTTCTTCGACAAGACGATAGGTCCCAGGATCTGGCTCAAAAAACGGATAGTACCCATTGTCGCCATCCACAATATACGCCATCGCTCCAGAGACTGGTTCGGGAATGTTAGAACCATTTGGTCTTTGGCTAGCTACAATGGCCACTGTTTTTGAGATATACAGCAGGGTAGCCTCGGTGCTGTCGTCTGAAAACAAACACTCCATAAAAATCATACCGTCGTAATCGGCAGTTTCGGGTACAAAGGGATCAATGCATGAACCCAGGCCGATCAGGGCAAAGATGACCAGTATATTACTCCACCGCATAATTGCCAAGTTTAAAGTTATAGGTAATCGTAAAAATGGGAACCCCATAGATGCTCAACTGATAACCCTTCATCGATCCCCTGTTGTTACTAAAATATACCGAGTATGCATTCTTTCTTCCGGTCAGGTTATATACCGAGAACATCCAGGATCCATGGGCAAATTTTTCCTTCTTGAGATTACCTTCGATGTTCAGTGAGAGATCTACTCTGAAATAGTCAGGTACCCGGTATTCATTGCGTAGAGAATAGTTAACAACCTGATAACCATTAACAAAATAATATCCAGTAGGAAATGTAATTGGTCTTCCAGTGCTGTAAACCAGATTTGATGACAATGATATGCGTCGTGAGATTTTGTAACTTCCGACCAGATTCAAGGCATGGGGTTTGTCGTAATTTGCCGGATAGCTGATTCCATTATTAATTCGTTCCCAGCTTTCCTCTCCATTGACCGTAACCACAGATCGAGACCATGTATAGCTGGCCCATCCGGTGAATCGTCCACTATTTTTTTTCACAAAGAATTCAAGACCATACGCTTTTTGTTCTCCTTGCAATACCAAAGTTTCAATGTCTGGAGTAAATGTTAGGTCAGCCCCGTCTTTATAATCAATACTATTCTGGGTCTGTTTGTAATAACCCTCCACTGAGGTCTCATACGAAGAATTGAGGATGTTTTGGTAAAAACCGAGGCTCAGTTGATCGGCAACCGGTGGAGCGATGTAGGAATCAGTCAATTTCCACCGGTCAGTGGGCGATATGGCAGCGGTATTCGACAGCATGAATAGGTATTGGCGCATCCTGTTATAGCTGAGTTTTACCGATGAGTTTGGTGAAAGGGTATAATTCAATGATGCCCGGTATTCAGGACCAGAGTAGTGTTTTATTGATTTACCTGCCGGATGGGAGAGGGTGTCGGTTCGATAGTCGATTTCTCTGGGAGCTCCCTTATCGTACTGGTATGTTTCTTTGGGTCCGAGATAGTTAAACAAGCTATACCTGAGCCCAAGGTACAGGGTCAGATTATCGGTTACACTTATTTCATCATACGCATGAAGACCATACTCCAGTCCATTCTCTACTCCGAAATCAATAGATTGTAGAGCTGATGATTCGTCAATAGCTGTCAGCTGACCTTGATTTAATGCATGCCAGATCAGGTTTCCTCCAAATCCAACTTTATGGCCCACCCACGGATAGCCATTTAGAGTGAATTTCAGCTCATGTTCACGAACATCAAACTCATGTTCATAGGCTTTAGCCTCAACTTCTTTATTGGCCTGGTAGTTTTGATAATTGCTGAGTGCTGCACTGGCATGGAAATTCCACTGACCAAAAATTGGCCGGTCATATTGGATTGATCCGCCCAGGTTCTCATACCGGTAGTGGTTTAATGTAGAAAGTGAAAATCTGTCTTTGCTGTGGTAAATAAAAGCTTGCCACGAATCATTTTGATTTCCAATAACATGAACGCCCGACATGATGTCATAGAAAGAGGCATCGCGTTCATAGAGTTCAGCATCGTTTAGTCGGTCAAGAATCCAGTCAGAATAGGTCGAACGTGCAGCCAGGGTAAACGAACTTTTATCTTTTACAATCGGTGTCTCCAGCATCACAGATCCGGTGATTGGGCTAATGCTTCCCCTGGCTCCGAAGGTCTTTTTGTTGCCTTTACGCGAGCTGATTTCAAAGACTGATGCCAAGCGACCGCTATATTCAACCGGGAAATTGCCCTTATACAAATTGAAGCTTGCAATCATATCGGGATTGAAGGCCGAGAAAAATCCGAAAAAATGACCGGTATTCAGAACTGGAATTCCATTGAGTAAGAATAGATTTTGATCTGATGAGGATCCCCTGACATTGAAACCGGCTGATCCTTCACCAACTGTTTGCACACCCGGCATCATATTGGCAACTTTCAGGATATCGCGTTCTCCCATGACTACCGGAATACTCTTGACTTCTTTCATGGCAATGCGCTGAAATCCCATTTGCATGCCGCGAACGTTGTGGTGTTCTTCAGACCTGACGATGACCTCTTTCATATCGATCATTTTGGGTTCCAATTCTATGTTCAATATTCCAGAGCCCTTCATGTCAATCAGGTAACGCTCGTTTTCCATACCCAGACATGAGATTTGAATCGAATAACTTTGCCCTGCAGCAAGCGGCAGAACGAAAGCTCCTTCAGGATCTGTGATGGCGCCCAAACTGGTTCCTGGTACTACAACAGTTGCCCCAATAACTGGTTCACCGTTTGATTTATTTAATATTCGACCGGTCAGATAGCTTTTCCTGTTGTGTGAAATCCCATTTTCTCCGATCACGACTTTCTTTACGCTTCTTTCATAGCTGTGCTTGCCGAAATATGCAGAAGATGCGTCCCTTTCACTGGTGGTAACAATCTCTTCTTTCCACTGGAGCATGGTGGGATTAATTTTAGCATCAGCCGGCCACAAAAAAAGTTGATTGTTCGAATAGGTCGATTTTAGATCCAGGCTTTGCTCAAGGTATTTCAACCAGTGCGAGATACGAAGGGTATCTGTATCATCAATAGGAACATAACCTTCGATCCATTCTGGTAAATAATAAACGCTAAGCCGGTGATCGCTTTGTAATTGCATAATCACCTGATCGAAAGTTAGCCTACTGTATTTAGAACCCAGAACTGCGTCTTGTTGATCGATCTCCTGTCCGATTGATTGAAGACTGATGGCCATCAGGTATATAAGAATAAACTTCTTCATCATGTCTGGTTCTGCAGTTTGTTACAGTGCTCAACTAATTGCATGTGATCAGCTGATTTAAGACTCCAAAGTTTAAGTTTTTCCTGCCGGATATAGCGCTTGAGCTGGGCTTTGTGATCGGGATAAAGAGAAAAGAGTGTTCGTCGTCCCTGGTAGCGGATTAGTTTTTGATTCACATACAAATACCGCCTGAAAAGGGTCTGATACATATAATCAGTAGAACCACCTGGAGTCACTTTTAAGCTCTTTCTTTGGTATTGCAACAACTTGATGTTCAGATCAACTAAAACTTCAAAAACTGCTGGTGCATCAATCCCTTTTGGAGCAGGCAATTGCATGAATAGATGACCACCCAGTGTAAAAGACTCAATTTGTTCTTTTGATAGTGCCAATTGGAGATACGAATTGGTGAAATCAATTGTACTTAAAACCAGTTCATTACTCTTGATATCAAAGCGTAAGGGTAAACCAGAGAATTGCCTCCCGTTGATCAGAACGCTGCCCTGTTTCCAGTTTGCATCGAAATAAAAGGGATGACCAGTGGCCTCACTCATTATGGGTGTTTTGTAATAATCCCCGTTGATTAACCGGGGATCAGCCTTATATAACTGATCGAATTGTTCGCGCACAATGACAGACCTGCTTTGACCCAATGTGCTTAAGGCAAGTGCAGTAAACAAAATAAGAGTAAGCGATCTCTTCATCTATATTGGGTGAAAGGTGTCTTCGATAGCTAAAAACAACGTTCTCGGCGCGAAACTATAGATTAGAAAGGTTGTTCCCAAATGCTTTAACATTTAATAAGACTTTTAATCAGGAGTGAGGTTTAATTGACGATGCTATTTTAAGAAAAATGAATCCCATCGCAATGAAACCAGGTTATTTGTCAGAGAATAATCAAGTTTGCTTGTTTTTTTCTTTGGTTGTGAGCTCTTTATAGTATAGTTTTATGGGTGATAGCAGCTCATCCTGAACACTTTTTTACCTAAGCATTATGAAAAGATTCCTTTTTCTTATCGTAAGTATTCTAGTCATAGGTCCGGCATTGGCCCAGGAAGTTGAAGTTCGCGGACTCATCAGTAATCCGGATGGTGAACCCCTAATCGGCGCCAGTATTGCTGTTGTCGGAAGCACAAAGGGCACCATCTCAGATGAAAACGGACATTTTAAACTGATTATATCCCCAGATGTCAGGCTAATGGTATCAATGATCGGTCATGAAAGCCAGGTGATTGAGGTTGGCAATGTACGAGAATTTACCATTGTGCTGGTTCCTGGTATAGACCTGAATGAAGTGGCCATTGTGGGTTCTCGCAACTCACTTCGTGTTGCAACAGAAACACCAGTTCCGGTGGATATTTTAGATGTGAAAGCCATTGCTAAACAAGCTCCTCAGATCGGACTAAGTGAGATTTTAAACTATGTTGTTCCTTCCTTTTCATCCAATAAACAAACTATATCAGATGGTACCGACCATGTCGATCCGGCTTCTTTACGTGGGATGGGTCCAGACCATGTTTTGGTTCTGGTCAATGGTAAAAGAAGACATAGCTCCTCATTGGTCAACATCAATGGCACTGTTGGACGTGGATCGGTAGGTACTGATTTAAATGCGATTCCGGTTTCTGCGATTGAACGAATTGAGGTTTTGCGTGATGGGGCAGCTGCTCAGTATGGATCTGATGCGATAGCTGGTGTCATAAATATTGTTCTTAAAACCATTCCCCGGGGATTGGAGGTGGGCTACACCACAGGCGCTAATTATACGGCCCTGGCAGCTGATCCTGATGGGCAGAAAAACCAACTTACCGCCAGTCTGGGCTTGCCCCTGGGTAAATCAGGTGGTTCTGTTCATGTGTCAGGTGACGTTCACCTGAGAGAAGCGACTGATCGCACTGGTGATTTTGAAGGACAAATCTTCAATCGCTATAATACGGTTGAACGTTTAGCCCTGGCGGATGGGAGGGATATCGGACAGTTGTCTGATCCGGATTTACTTTTTTATGCACAACGATTGGGATTTGTTGATTCAACTCAAGTGCTTGATGATGGATTTACTGCGCTGCAAAGCTTCTTGAATGATGATGTGACGGATGAGGAATTGATTGCACGAGAATTAACCCGTAGTGATTTCAATATGCGCACTGGGCAATCGAAGATGCGAGAGGCCAAAGCCATGTATATGTTGCAGCTTCCGGTCGGTGAAAAGATGGAAGTGTATTCATTCGGTGGTCTGAGTTACCGAGCTGGTAATTCCGGGGGATTTTATCGTTTACCTTATCAGTCTAGAACGTATACACCTTTGTATATCAATGGGTTTATTCCAGAAATTAACTCGCACATCATCGATCAATCCCTGGTTGCCGGATTGCGAGGAGAATTGATGGGTTGGAAGGTGGATATCAGTCATGCCTATGGTCGAAATAGCTTTGATTACCTGATTGGAAATACCAATAATGCCAGTATGTTATCTGGCACTCCTATAAGCTTTGCGGCAGGAGGACATGCTTTTTCTCAAAACACGACTAACCTGGATGTTTCTCAGTATTGGGATAAGGTGCTGTCGGGTCTTCACGTAGCATGGGGACTGGAGCATCGATTAGAACACTTTGTGATTAGCGCCGGTGAGGAAGCCTCGTATGTCAGTTACGACATAAATGGAGACGTGTTGCAGGCCAATACACCAGACTCCCTTGTGGTAAAAGACTATTTTGGCAATACAAGACCCGGTGGGGCCCAGGTTTTTCCAGGTTTCTCCCCGGCGAATGAACTCAGCAGGTTCAGGAATAGCTTTGCTGCCTATGGTGACATGGAATTGGATATCAGTAAGCGATTTTTAGTTAATACGGCTTTCCGATTTGAGAACTACAGTGATTTTGGAGGCAGTTTTACTTACAAGATCGCTGCTCGTTATCTGCTCGGAGATAAGATCATGGTTAGAGCCGCCCACAGTACAGGATTTCGTGCTCCATCATTACACCAATTGTATTTTAACCGGGTATCGACGCAATTTATTGGTGGAATTCCATACGAAATAGGAACATTTACCAATGACAGTAAAGTGGCCAAGTTGCTAGGCATTCCTTCATTAAAGCAAGAACGAGCCTTAAATTATAGTGGTGGGCTCACCTGGCGAATGCCTATTCAGGGATTAACATTGACCCTGGATGGATATTATGTTAAGCTGAACGATAGGGTCACCTATACAGGTGCATTTAAATCTGATGGTAGTGAATCAGATGCTGAATTGGCAGGAATTCTGAAACAGGTGGGTGCCTCATCTGCCACCTTTTTTGCAAACAGTATTGATGCCGTAACGAAGGGAGTTGATTTCGTTCTGAATTACCACACAAAAACAGGTCCATGGGCGTTCAAAACAAGTTTATCAGGTACCTTTTCCAGTACCAAACAGGTTGGACTAATACATGCATCACCACTTCTTTCGAATAAACTCAGTACCTATTTTAGCGAATATGACCGGGTATTTCTCGAAGAAGCAAGCCCTCGCACTAAAATGCATCTCTCCTGTCAGATCAACTATCAGAAGTTCAGTTTATTGCTCAGGGAAAGCTACTTTGGTAAAATAACCCATGCCAGTCATGTTGTTGATGACCAACAGGTGCTGTCGCCCAAGTTTCTGACCGACGCTTCGTTGACCTACCAAATGGGGAATGCCCTGTGGATTAGCGTTGGTGCAGATAATCTGTTTGATACCTATCCTGATTTAATCAATCAGGCAAATGCAGATTATAGTTCAGGGAGATTCCCCTATTCGAGAAGGTCGACCCAATTTGGCTTTGCAGGCAGGTTTTTATTTGTTCGGATAAACTGGGCTCTGAGTCAATAATATTTGACCAAATATCCGACCCATTTGACAAAAAAATAGACGCGTGTCAGTTTGATAGATTATACTTTTATCTTCTGAGGCGCTTATGTCAAAGATAAATCGAAAAAAGTTGCTTTTTTTAATCGGATTGGAGATAATCATCTTCATCATCATGATTCTGCTCATCTATCTGTTTATGCAGGTGATTTTCTAGTAGGCTTTTATACACCTGACCGAGAAAGCATTGGCTTTATTTTGATAATTATGTTCCACATCTGAACGGTTGTAGAACAACAGGCGAGACCAAGCCATATCCTGATCAAATTCATCAACTTCCCAGAAGTAGGTAAAACTTCCAATTTTAGAAAATGATCCAACTGAACTTCTGAAGCTGGCTGGCAGGGCGGTGAACCCGCTTGAGTTATTTCCGTTATGTCCTGCATTCCAACCGTGATCGGCCCGTAATTGATCTCCTGGGTATTCTCCCACAAAAGAGATGAGCTGATCGAAATCAGCTGTGGTAGGGAGCTTCCAACCTGAAGGGCAAACGAATTGAGCGGTGTACCAATCGTATAATCGCCCATAGGTTCGACAGTTCTGATCTGAATCTGAGTGGCACCACGAACCGGGTTGGGAATCATAGTTAAGGTTTTCAGCCATCCACAACTGGCTGCCTATCTGAATGGTCAGATATTGCTGATTGTCTCTAAGATCAACCAGAATGAAGGCATCAACTTCAACAAAAGCAGTACTTATCGCAATGGCCCCATCCGAGTCTAGTACCTCCAGATTGATCTGGTATACGTCAGCTTCAAGATAGCGCTTCCTCTTGCTTGTTTCATGCGACCAGTCGGTATCCCAGGTACCATCAGCCTCAAAGTCCCATCGAAATTGCAAATCGGCCAATGAATCTTGAGCATCCGTCGAACCAGTTGCATCAAAGGTAAAAATGGTCTCTATTGTTCCATTAGGTGGTGAGAATGAGATATGAGGAATTGGCGGTGTGTTCCTGAAATTATCCTGTCCACACGATAAAACCAATAGCACCAATGCCACTATGCAAATAACTTGTTTCATGCTATTTTTGATTAGTTTGGGGGGACTAAACAAATGTAGTCATATTAGGTACAAGCTACAAGCTACAAACTACCCCCGCTTTCGCGGGGGCAGGCCCCTTCTCACCTTTCCCTCATTTTTCATACCTTTAACTGTCCTCCCAATCTAACCTTGTGTATTATGATAACCAGAAGAATACCGTTGTGTTTATTGGTGGCAGGATTGATTCTGTCTTGTGAAACTGCACCTGACATTTACATTCCAAGTAGGCCAGTTCCGGTAATACATGCTGTTTTTCATGATCATGATTCGATTCACCGTATTCTGGTGACTAAAACGTTTGGAGCCGAGAAGAGTCCGGCAGATTTTGGTTTTGTACATGATTCGCTGTATTGGAAAGAGATTGATGTGACGGTGAGGTTGAAAGAGCATTATTCTGATGAGTGGATTGAAATCAAACCCGAACGAATTCGTTCTTCATACAAAGATTCTGGGTTTTTCAGGCATCCTGATCAGGAGTATTTTGAATTTATTAAAGTAATCCTGGATACTCCAGCACATCCATTATACAGAAAAGTCTATGGCATTGATACCATAGATTTGTGCGTTACCATTCCTGGCTATCCTCAAGCGAGTTGCACGTTAAAACGCATTGATTCGGTGAAGATTGTTTCACCTTTATTCGATCAAAAATACCTGTATTTGGTCCCGCATCAGTCTTTGTTATTTATTTGGCATGGTAATGGGCATGCCTGGAGCGAGATTGATGTTACTTTTGAATTTATCGAAGAATTGACATCAGGTAGGCGATCTAAATGGGTTCATATTCAAAATACCCTGTATAATGAATCAGCCTTTGAAAAGTACCGCCAAATGAATATTACCTACGAAGAATTCATCCGAGAGGTACTATTACAAATAGAAGATGATCCGCAGGTTATTAGGCGATATATTGGTTTTGTGAGCATGGAGATTGTAGGTGGAGATCAACCTATGGTGGATTATATGAAGTTTTTGGATGGCTATACAGATTATCATTTCCAGGGCTATACGAATATTACAAACGGTTTAGGGGTGATGGCGACATCTACTCAATTTAAGAAGGATTCAATGCGATTTGATTATGAGACTCGACAGACCCTGATTAATGAAAACCGGCTTCGACCGTTGAAAATTTCTCCATGGAGCGAATGAGAATATTGTTTGTTTATCCGGAATATCCGGACACGTTTTTTAGCTTTTCACATGCTTTGCGATTTGTGGGAAAGCGAGCAGCGGTGTCTCCGTTGGGGCCAATTACAATATCGGCTATGCTTCCCTCAACCTGGCAGAAGAGACTGGTTGATTTGAATGTAGAGAAACTAAACGATGCTGATCTGGAATGGGCTGATTGTGTTGCAATTTCGGCGATGTATGTACAAAAGGATTCGGTGAAAGATATTGTCGCCAGGAGTCAATCGAGGGAGCTCATGCTGATTGCCGGCGGGCCCTTATTTAATCGTGAATATCAGCAATATCCTGAAATTGATCATTTCATTCTGGGAGAGGGAGAAATTAGCTTCAGGCATTTCCTAAAAGATCTGGAAATGGGTGATGAGTTGCAGAAGGTCTATGAGCCTCAGGGCTACGCCAATCTTGATCATCGTGTGTTACCAGATTATCAATTGCTGGACCTTAAATCCTATGCTTCAATAAATATTCAGTTCTCACGGGGTTGTCCATTCGACTGTGATTTTTGTGAAATCCCTAGTCTACTGGGTCACCAGGTTCGAATTAAGAAAACCCAGGATATTCTAGATGAATTTCAAAAGATCTACGAATTGGGATGGCGGGGTAGCGTTTCTGTGGTTGATGATAACTTCATTGGAAATAAGAAGATAGTCAAGGAAGAATTATTGCCAGCCATCAGGGATTGGATGAGGGAACGGAAGTACCCTTTCGTATTCAATGTTCAAACTTCACTTGATTTGGCTGATGATCCCGAGCTGATCCGTTTGATGGTTGAAGCCGGTATCAACAGCACCTTTATTGGGATCGAATCTCCAGCAGAGGAAGCCATCCGGGAGGGAAACAAAATACAGAATCGGAACAAGAATATGTTGGAATGCGTGAGACGTGTTCAATCAAATGGTATGATGGTGTCAGGAGGCTTTATTCTGGGGTTTGATTATGACCCACCCGATATCTTTCAGCAGCAGATTAGTTTTATCCAGCAAAGCGGTATAGTTTGGGCGATGGTGGGCTTGCTAAATGCCCCCAAGGGAACTCATTTGTATGAACGTTTGGAAAAGGAGAAGCGCCTGACTACCGAGGCAACGGGAAGTAATACAGACTATTCGATGAATTTCATCCCCAAAATGGCCGAGACTACTTTGATTGAGGGATATCAAATGATCACTAAATCGATATATGCTCCAAAAGCATATTATACCCGGGTACGGCAGTTGTTCAGCAGATATCAACCACACCCTGATATTAAATTGCATTTTGACTCGTATTATCTGTGGGGTTTTATAAAATCTTTAATCTACTTGGCTATATGGGATTCAGGAAGGGGAGAATATTGGAAATTTATCGTCTGGACCCTGGTCCATTATCCTGGTCGATTTTATGATGCGGTAATGTTTACATTAACAGGCTATCATTTTCGACGAATATTTAATCTGTATTGATCAAAATCGTTGGTGTACTGATTAAATTCAAGTTCAAAAATTATATTATCTTGCCCGCGTTTTGATACCAAACCTTGTCTGTTCATGGCGATAGAAATTCGAGAAGTTGAAACCCGTAAGGCTCTAAGGCAATACATTTATCTCCCTGCGAAAATCCATAAAAACCAGCACAATTGGGTACCACCAATTTATATGGATGAATGGACGTATTATAATCCGAAAAAGAATGAATCATTTAGTCATTGTGACACCATCCTGCTTTTGGCTTACCGTAATAATGAAGTGGTTGGTCGTATAATGGGGCTGATTAATCATCAGTACAATGACGCAAAGAATGAAAAGCATGGCCGCTTCAATTACTTAGAAACTTTCGATGACCAGGAAGTAGCTCATGCATTATTGGATTATGTCGAGCAATGGGCCCGGGATAAAGGCATGACAAAGATTATTGGGCCCTTTGCGTTTTCAGAAAAGGATCCACAGGGATACCTGGTTGAAGGTTTTGATGCACCGATGGTGATTGCCACCCACGGTAATTTTCCCTACCTGATTGATATTCTGGAAAAGGAGGGCTATACCAAAGAGATTGACCTGGTTGCGTATAAAGTGCCTATGCCTGATAAAGATCCTGACTTCTATATCAAGGTTGCTCAAAGAACGCTACGAAATAACCCCGGCTTGACCTTACTTGAATTTAGCAGTAAACGTAAACTCAAGCCCTGGATTATTCCTGTGTTGCAATTATTAAACCGTACTTTCAAAGATATCTATGGTTTTGCAGAATTAACTGAGAAGGAAATGCGCGAATTTGCCAGTCGCTACCTCATTTTCATCAACCCCCATTTTGTTAAAGTCATCCTAAATGAGGATCAGGTTCCGGTTGCCTTTGTCATTGGCATGTCTGAGATTGGAAAGGGCATACAACGAGCAAAGGGGCACATGCTGCCTTTTGGTATTCTCAAGGTCTTTCAAGAGGCCAAACGATCTGAACAGTTGTCCCTTTTACTGGGTGGAATCGACGAGAAATACCGGGGTCGTGGATTGGATACATTGATGGGTTTGAAGATGTTGGCCTCGGGACGTCAAGCTGGTAAGACCTATTTCGACAGCCACTGTGAGCTCGAGACTAACACCCAGGTACGTGCCGAAATGGAAAAAATGGGAGGTCAGATCTACAAACGCTACCGGATATTTCAGAAGCAGTTGTAACTGAAGAACCTTGCTTTTTCGTCTTTGGGTGTATTACTAGTTGAGTAGGTACCAACGATCTGGGTGACATGATCTTCTATCCGGATTAAATCAAGGGTATTGATCAGCTCTTTTCTTTCATTTGTTTTGTTCAAAACGTTGTTATACTTTAGTTATAATTAATCTAAATATGTCGATTGGTAACTATTTTAAGGACTAAATCGACTGCCTTATTTAGAATCAGTTTAGATTAGCAAGGGCGTGAAATGCTCTTGCAGCCATCTAGGCTATCACCTGGGCACTTTCCAATTCAGAATGCATTCATAATCCGGAACCTTCAGGTAATCAATGCATTTGTCTACATTGTACGTGAACTACGTATTAATTTATACGCACCTTATTTATACCATGCAACCCTTTTGATTCAAAGTAAAATCAACGTGATGAAAATCCTTTCGTTCTTCAATATGCCAACTTACAAAAAGTTGCGCTTAGCGTTTCCTTTTGTACTTTTCCTTTCAGCCTTTTTATTAACGCCACAGTTAAGTTATGGTCAGGCACCAGATATCACCATTTGGGTTGAGTGCGTTCGACCACTTGAGAATGGTAAATTCCGAGCCTTCTTTGGTTATCACAATCCTGGAGATTATTACAAAGTATCGAATAAAAAAAGTGTATTAGTTTACAATGGTAGTCAGCAAAAGTGGGATGCACTGAATGAATTTCAACCGGGCACTCATGCATTCGTTGTCGACCGTGAGTTGGAAGGGAATGACCGGGTTAAGTGGCGTTTGACTTTGCCTAAAGGAAACGTCCAAGAGGTGGTAGCCAATGCTTCTTCAGATGTGTGTCCTGTACCTGATTTACAATTGGTCAGTACTTCCGGCCCAGCTCATGCACCGGCAGCTGGTGAAATTGTTGAATATCGATTAGTGTTATCTAATACCGCCGAGGGTCTTGGAGCAGTTGTGGAGCAAACCGAATTATCTGACTCAAATGGATCGACTTTCATATTTGTCGGGGGGGATGATAATCAGGATGGCCGATTTCAATCTACTGAATCATGGAATTATATCATGCAGTATCAGGTTCAAGTGGGAGATCACTCACCATTTTCAGGAATAGTAACTGCCTCAGCGATTGACATTGCAGAGGTTCCTATTTCGACTACCTGGGAATATACTTTCGAAATCGATTATGCTCCGATTCTCAATATTTCATTGAATGGACCACAAACGGCCTTTTATGGCCAATCTGTTGAATATTCTCTTGAACTAACACACGATGAATCCAGTGATCTGTCACCCATCTCCGAACTAAACATATCCAGCTCACTAGGAATTGAATTCGTTTATCTTGAGGGTGATGATGGTAATGGGCTATTAGATGCTGATGAGATATGGGTTTACGAAGCTGCTTACCGAATCGGTGTCGATGATCCGGCAACATTGGTAAATAGTGTTTCAACCTCTGGATTGGATCAAGACGGTCAGGTGATACCTGAACTTAGTATTGATTTTGCGATTGAGGTTAATCAGGATATTCTTCCCTATTATTTACCTCCGGTTGGGGGTAAGAGTTTTAATATTATTGGGCCGGAGTTAAGTTCTCTGTGGGAGACCTATATTGCATGGTATCCAAATTTTGATGGCAAGACAGATCAAGTTTTTCAAATCGATGAGTTAAGCTCGAGCAAAGTTTTAACTGAGATAGTACCAAAGCAGGGACAATATCAAAACACGGAGGTCTTTTTACAAACAAATTATGGATTAACACCTGAACCTGAAAGTGATTTTGATAATCTTTCGATTATTGTCTGGTTTGACATTGGGCAGTTGGATGAATTGAATAGTCAGGACCAGTTGCTTAATTTTGCCAGGCCCGTTTATCCTGCCATAACCAATTCGGGATTAACTACTAGTCAGGGTGATGCATCTCATCGAACAGATTTTGTCAGAGGAGCCTATGAATTGTCAGGAAACGGGGTGAAAATCGCAGTTATATCCAACAGTTTCAATACCAAGTCGGATGCAGCCTCTGATGTTGTAAACGGTGATTTACCTGGATCGAATAATCCATATGGTTTCAATCAGGAGGTAACAGTTTTAAAAGAGTATCCTAAACCTGCCAGTGATGAGGGGCGAGCCATGCTCCAGATTATTCATGATTTGGCTCCCGGTGCTGAATTGTTTTTTCGAACGGGTTTCATAAGTCCCTCTGATTTTGCTGAAGGAATCAGAGAATTGGCAGATCTGGGAGTCGATATTATTGTTGACGATATTACTTATATCACTGAACCTTTCTTTTGGGATGGACAAGTTGCAGAGGCTGTAGACTACGCAGCTAGCCTGGGGGTAAGCTATTTTGTTGCGGCTGGTAACTTTGGAAGCACGTCTTATACAGGGCTGTTAGATCCAACTGTGGCTCCCAATGATCCAAATCGATACGCTCATCAATTTGAATCAGGAGACATTTACCAAAAAATATCACTAGCCCCAGGAAGTTATACCGTTGTTTTGCAGTGGGAGGGAGGCTCTCCAACCAATACTGATTTGGATATTTTCTTGTCGTCAGAGGATGGAGTTGATCTAATGGGATTCAATCGTGATAATGTAGGTGGACAGGCCGTTGAAGTTCTGCCTTTTACTGTCACGGGAGACAATATACCATCCAATATTCTGATAACCAGCTCGTCAAGTCAAGCGGTTGACTTTAAATATGTTGTTTTTCGAGGATTCAATCGCTTTGTGATTGACGAATACAACCAGGGTGAGTCAACTATTGTTGGTCAATCCAATGCCCAGGGAGCTCTTTCTGTTGGGGCAGTGCGGTTTGACAATACTCCGGTATTCGGAAACGGATTGGCTAAAATGAGTTTCTCTTCAACCGGTGGATTGATTATGACTGATGAGTCAACACCAAGAAATAAACCTGATTTTATGGCTGCCAATGGTGTAAACACTACAGTTGATCTGGGTGGACCAAATTTCGATAATGACCAATGGCCGAATTTTATGGGTACTTCAGCTGCGGCACCCCATGCTGCTGCTGTTGCTGCTTTAATCCTTGAAGCACGTAAGACCTATGAAGGACTTGATCCAGATAGCCAGACGCCCACATATCTTCGAACATTATTGTCAAATACCGCTTTAGATATGTATGAAACTGGTTTTGACTATACAAGCGGTCATGGTTTTATTCAAGCTCACCATGCCTTAGGCACCATAGCAGCACCATCACCAATCTTATCTGAGTTAGTCAAAACAGCGGATATCAACGGGCGGCTGCCTGGTGAAGAAGGGTATGTTTTGACCGTATATGGTGAATATTTTAATGAGGATACTGAAGTGTGGTTTCGTGGTACCGAAGAAGGTGTTCAAACAAGTTACATCAGTGACACTGAGCTGCAGGCTTCCTTGCCGGCTTTTGAAGGAAATCCACCTATTCAGGTTAACAATGACCCAATCTCAAATAGTTTGACAGATGGAGGAACTTCAACGGTCTTCTATTTTTCGGACGATCCAAAAAAAGACGTCAAAATCTATGCGAATAACGTTACTCGCCCGTATTTCTATGCTAATCCCGAATTTACAGCTACGGCACTTGTTAACGGTGAGACACTCGATCCTAGCAGTGACCCATTAATAGCAAATCTATTGAATCAATTACAATATGAAACACCGGCAAGCTATCTGAGTGATGTGAAGTCTTATCGAATTACGCCATGGGTAGAAGGTGAGTTGGATGTTTCAATCGTAGAATTGTATGAACTTAACTGTGAGCTTATAGACAAAAATGGAGAATTTATAACTCAGTTCTCTCCTGTCGAAGGGTTTGGTGCTTTGACAGTTGAAAAGATCAGTTTGAGCATTACTCCCAATGATTTTGAATTATCATATGGAGAAACGATAAAAGGTTCTGACATTAATTTCAATTATGGATTTGACATTGAGGGTGTGGTCGATCCTGATGAATTACGTCAACTATTGATAACTGAACACCAGAATAAGCTGGGTGAGGGTATTGCCATGGTTGAGGCTGCACCCATCGTTAATGGAATTCCATTAGCCAATGGTATCCCACTGGCGAATGGCATTCCCCTGGCC
>CAYUGX010000043.1:16310-20476 GCA_964444375.1 uncultured Porphyromonadaceae bacterium
GGAAGTTGGCAGGACGATCGGCCAGATAAACCTCTTCAACATCGCTGCGGGGGGACAGGTTGGCTTGCCCTTCAACCACCTCCATCACGCAGGTGCCGCACTGACCAACGCCACTGCAGTTGTTGAGATCGGTTGGCCAACAGCTAATACGGTTGTCGTAAAACGAGATCAAGATTCAGGTGAAATTAGTATGGATTTGGGTCAGGGACCAAAAGTAATTGATAATGGTATAGCCCTGGCTAATGATGTTCCTATTGTCAATGGATATCCGTTAGTCAGTGCCTCTGATATTACAGATGGTGTAGGTCTGATAGCTGATGCCCATGTTAAAATAGTAAATGGAAATATGGTTTCTGTCAACGGAATAGCCCTGGCTAACCAGGGTTATCCTAACGGAATACCTTTAGCCAATGGTATCCCTCTCGCAAATGGAATTGCTCTGGCCAATGGATATAAGATTGAAGTAGTTAATAGCGAAACGGGCATACAAACCTATATTGATGGAGAGGCTATTCCGTCTGGTATTGCATTGGCCAACGGCATAGCCTTAGCCAATGGGATTCCGCTGGTTAACAGTGCAGATATTATTGACGGAACTGCCTGGATGGGAACCTTGGAGGATGGTCAAGGAGAAGCAATGGCTATAACCTATGAAGTATTGAACGGTATTCCTTTAGCAAATGGCATTCCTTTAGCCAATGGTATCGCCCTGGCCAATGGAATTCCATTAGCCAACGGTATTGCACTTGCCAATTCAGGCTCTATGGATTTTGCAAATCTGGTTAATGTGAATTTGCTGGCCAACGGTATTGCATTAGCCAATGGTATTGCACTGGCAAATAGCACAAGTGCGAATGTTGATCCATATTCATTTATTAACGCTCTTGACCCAAATAACCCCTACGTATTAGAAAACGGAATTCCCTTGGCTAATGGAATTCCTTTGGCAAATGGCATACCACTAGCTAATGGAATCGCTCTGGCCAATGGTATTGCCCTGGCCAATGGTATCGCTCTAGCCAATGAAGCTGCTTTTGCGAACGGTATACCTCTGGCTAATGGTATTGCCCTGGCCAATGGAAATAGTGATCCAGGTGAAGGCAGTGGATCAATTATACTTATCAGAACTAATTATCTTGATAATGCTGATGCACCATCTTTGGATCTTGGTCCAATGAATTTGATTACGGGAAATACTGCAGGACAGCATTGGATAGTACCGGGTGGGTTATTTTCTAGAAACTTCGAAATAAATTATGGTCTGGGTACCTTAACAGTTAGTAAGGCACCGGCTAGAATTGAATTATTTAACCTTGAGAGTCAGGTTTATGATGGTGCAACTAAAAGACCTGGTATAGTAACATATGCACTCTCAGGAGATGAAGAACTGCAACTGCCCGTAAACCTCCTGTATCAAGACGAACAAGGTAATCAAATCGTTGCACCTAAAAATGCAGGTACGTATCGAGTCACCGGTTATATATTTGACCAGAATTATACTGGTGAAATTACTGAGCCGGTCTATTTTACAATACAAACTCGCTCAATTAAGGTCTTAGCCAGCGATCACAGTAAGGTCTATGGTAGCCTAGATCCAGACCTATCCTTTACTCTTCCCGAAGGAAGTTTAATTGCCGGGAATGAGTTTACTGGTCAGCTTAACCGAATTGCAGGAGAAGATGTTGGTAATTATACTATATCTCAAGGATCCCTGAAAGCAGGATCGAATTATCACATTGAATACTTACCCGGTAGTTTTTCTATCAGTCCTGCTAATCTAGTTGTTAGGCCAAATAATCAATTCAAAATTTACGGAGATGACGATCCTGGATTCACTTATGAGATAGTGGAAGGATCACTGATTGGTGAGGATCAGATTTCTGGATCATTAGACAGGGAAAGCGGTGAATCTGTGGGAGTTTATTATTTATCTCAGGGCTCAGTTTCAGCAGGAACAAATTATACTATTTTATTTGAATCTGGAGCCTATCTAGAGATATTGAAAGCCGAGTTGATAGTTTTGGTGAAAGATAACTACATGAATTTTGGGGGAGAATTACCAGATTTCAGTTTACAATATGCCGGACTAAAGCTGGATGATCAACCTGAATCGGTATTTTCCAATACACAGATCACATTTGAATTGGATAGAACAATTTCAGAACCAGGATCTTATGTTGTGTCAGCCAACTCCTTGCCGGTTCAGAATTATACCCTAATGTTCCATTCTGGAACTCTATATGTCAATCCATTTGGACCGGGCACGAAAAAAGTCAGATCTTATTTGAATTGTGTAAGTAGACTATCGGGAGAAGCCTTTGCTTATGAGGCAAAGTTTAGATACGAAAATGACAATGATTACCCCATATATGTTCCACACGGCGAAGATAACTTCATCATTGGAGATGATTACTGTACCGACTTCACATCAGCTGATCTACCCCAGGTGTTTCTTCCAGGGTCACATACTTTTACCGTGAAATTCAATTGTGGTAAAATTGTTTGGACATTAAGTAGTTATGACTCTGACCATAAGTCATCAGTGGCTTCTGACGCTAGTACTCGATCTAAAAAATGCAAAAAAGTTGATGAAATAAACGAATTATTCTATTCTGAGACAAATCAGCCCGGTCAAATAGTGATTTATCCCAATCCAGTATCGGATAAACTACGAATTGAGTTTGATGCTAGCCTTGTCGATATTGACCAATTAGAGCTAATTAATGCATTTGGACAAAAGGTAGATGTTCAATCTCTTAGACAATCAGATATGGTATTCGAACTGGATCTTTCTCATTTAGCATCGGGCGCGTATTTCATACGTGTTTTTATTGACAATCAACTAAAAACACTTCCCCTTATAAAACAATAATGAAGATTAGAATTATCGCTCTCGTTTTTTCTTTGTTGCTATTCACTCCAATTACGATGATAGCCCAGAGTGAAGTGGATAGCTTAAAAAGCCGAATTCCTCAGCTAGCTGAGGATTCAACAAAAGTTAACTCGTTTATACAACTAAGTAGCCTTCTGATCGATAGCTCCGTAGAGGAGGCATCGAATTATGCCGAGGAAGCGCTCGATCTGGCAACAAAAATAGATTATGTGAAAGGAATGGCCCAGGCCTTTAAGTACATCGGTCTAAGTCATTACTATCAAAACCAATATGTAGAGGCGACACTTAATTATCAGAAATCACTTAAACAATTTGAAAAGTCTAATGATCAGATCGGTATCTCGAATATACTAAATAATATGGGGACGGTGTATAGCGATCAAGGAGACGACGAAAAAGCCCTGGAATTATATCTGAGATCCCTTCGAATAGCGGAGGATCTGGATGACAAAATGAGAATCTGTACTGTATCTCTGAATATTGGTCTGATCTACCAGAAAAAATCCAGCAGCCTAAATGAAGCAAAGGAATATTACACAATAGCACTAGATATTGCCAATGAAATTGAATATCAATTGGGTATTGGCTATGCTAGCGTTAATTTGGGTGAAGTGTATTTGGAGCTTGGTCAGGATTCCCTGGCCCTGGTTCATTTCGAACAATCAAGTGAGGCATTGCAGAATTCTGTGGCTGTATCCTATGTATTACTCAACATTGCCAAAGTTTATACAAAGCAAAAAGATTTTTTTGAAGCCAAGAAAGTTCAGGAAAGAGCGCTCTCTATCGCAGAAGTTTTTGGGAATAAGGGATTTATGGCGATGGCTTTTACCGGGTTAGCCGAATCATGGGTAAACCTGGGAAATCACAACGCAGCCATTGAATCGCTCAAAACTGCAGTGGCCATAGCCGATGAGATTGGTGCCAAGGAAAGTTCAAGGGATGCTTATGAGCATTTGGCTAATTATAGTGCTGATCAACAAGATTTCGAAGCTGCCTATTGGTACCAAAAACAATTAACGGCAATCAAGGATTCACTATTTCATTCAGCCAATGAAAAACGCCTAAGCTTGATGCTGACTAGTTTCAATCTTGAAAGAAAGGAACAAGAACTTGAACTTCAGGCCTTGACTACCCAAAAACAGAAACTCCTCAAAAACGCCTCAATTGCTGGCCTCCTGCTGATCTTAATAATTGCTTTTATCATTTTAAGTAACTATTTAGCAAAGGTAAAAGTCAATAGAATCCTGGATAAACAAAATGAAGAAATCGAGGG
>CAYUGX010000044.1:0-20353 GCA_964444375.1 uncultured Porphyromonadaceae bacterium
ATATCCAATCCGGCCTTGGCCACGGCCACACCAATGATTCCATGCCAGTGGTCGGGGAGGGCAAGAATGACGGCGTCTAACTTCTCATTATTTAGAAAATCACGATAATCGGCATAAGTACGGGCATCTTTGTTTCCGTAGTGTACATCCATCAGTTCTTTGGCCCGCTCGACATGCTTCTTGTCAACATCACACGCTGCAACCATCTGAACTTCAGTTTTACCCATGAAAGAACGCATGTCTCCGGTTCCCATCGACCCTGAACCAATAACACCCATCACGATGCGATCGCTGGCTGCAACCGAGCCATCCTTACCAAGAGCAGTGGAAGGAATGATGTACGGTAATGCAAAAGCGGCACCGGTTACACCAGCGGCCTTTTTAAAGAATCCGCGCCGGTCAATACTTTTCTTTTGACTCATATTAATAGGTTTAAGTAATTCAAAAACAGGTGGAAGAATTTTGTCTTAATTCCAACCGGGTGAAAATACTAAAAACACTGGAGCCATACAATGTTATGAGGTAGGCCTAGTCACTTAAAAATTCCATTTCAATCGCATAAAGGCCAAGGAGGCTTCCTGATTATGATTTTCACCAAATTCGATAGCAAAATGCTGGACAAAAAAGCTAAGATCAAGGTCATGCCTGATCGATAAATCGAGAGAGGGGCCCATATACACCCCATTGAGGTTGGGAAAATACATGGCCGACAACCCTGCGTTCATCAAGGGAGTCACTGGATAAGTCAGGTTCGTGAAGAGCGTATGCAGGGATGGTGATAAATCCCGGATGCTTAGATTTCGGTAGTAGAACTGCGAAAAATCGGTCAGGCTTAACTCTTCAGCTGCCTGATTGTACAGGTATTCGAATTGAATAAACAGATTAAATGGGGTGTTGTAACTGGCTCCAGCCCCAATGAGACTCGTGTTCTTGACACCGGGTGTGTCATCAATTGGATCAAGATAGGTAAATTCAGCAGACAAAGAAATCGGCCCAAGAGATCCTGAATAACCTGCACCAATAACAAATTCTTCTTCGTTCAGCAACCCACCAAGGAATTGAAAATCTGAGCCCAGTACGGTAAAGCGCATCAATCCAGCCAGACTCCAGGCATCAAACTCATTGATTTTAGCGACCGCCTCAATGCTGGCAGTTGAGTTTAAATACAGTTGCAAGCGCACGGCATCACTGCCGGGTCGCTCAACATAATCAAAATCGAAAAATGAATAAGAATTGAAGATATCGTTTGGATTCCATACGTAATTCATGCCCCAATTGATTCTTTGTCGCCCAATTGTTGCCTGAAAAGCTCCAAAAGTGAGGTCTATATTAGCCCGGTCTATGGTGCTGTTAAACAGGTATGAAGTATCTGACAATAGATTCCAGCTCAAATCAGCCCAACCGCTGTCGTGGTCAATCAAATCTTTGTAACCTGGCACATACTGAACTGTGGCACCATACATAAACCGGTTTCTGACTTCAAGCTGGGTCGACAGCCAACGACCCCCATAGAATGAAAAGTTTAAGCGATTGTGGAAGAGGTTGTCCATCTGCCAGGGATCCTGAATGTTTTCAAAAACGACCGATTGCATGTTGGAGACATAGCCATTCAGCGAGGCTGACACCTGTGCACTGCTAAGCTGCGGTATAAGCAATATAACCAGAATTAGGAACCCCTTTTTCATGACTAAGAATGCTGGGTGTCAGCTATAATTTTTCCATCTTCAACCGTGATCACCCGTCGGGCTTTGTTGACCACACGGGCATCATGAGTAGAGAAGATGAAGGTGATGTTTTCTTCTTTATTGAGCTTTTCCATAATTGTCAACAAGGTTTCAGTCGATTTAGAATCCAGATTAGCTGTGGGCTCATCAGCCAAAATGAATTTGGGCTTACTGGCTAACGCCCGGGCAACTGCAACGCGCTGCTGTTGGCCGCCTGATAATTTACCCGGACGAGCATTCATTCGGTCGCCCAGACCGACAGCCTGCAGCAATTCTTCAGCGCGCTGATTTCGGGCTTTTTTCTTTTGTCCCTGCAGGTGCATGATGAATTCAACATTTTCTTTGGCAGTAAGAACAGGAATCAAATTATAGGCCTGAAAAACAAAGCCTATATTGCGCATCCTGAAATCAATTTTTTGGCGATTGCTTAAAGTACCCACCTCAACCCCACCGATTTTGATATCACCGCTGGAGGCTTCATCTAAACCCCCAAGCAGATTCAGAAAAGTGGTTTTACCGGATCCCGATGGGCCAACAATGGCCGTGAATTCACCTTCATTGATGGCCAGGTCAATCCCATTTAAAGCTTTAACGGGGACGGTTTTTTTATCATCGTATACTTTCACCAGGTTTTTTATCTCAATAATCTTCATTGCCTTATCTTTTTTTTCGTAAACTCTTGTTCAATACGGGTTTTATGATATATAAATTATTTAATTTATTATATAATATATTACATAATTCTATTCGGTTCGTAATGCGTCGGCTGGATTCATTCTGAGGGCCTTAAGTGCCGGATAGACTGCCGATAATACACCTGTGACTATGACTAAGAATGTTACAAACAAGTAAAATTCAACACTCAGGGTGGGGTAGAACACGGCTCCAAAACCCATGGCTTCAAATCCTTCTTCGACAAAGCGGGTCATATCCAGGCCATGTCTGCCTAACAAGCCAATAATGGCAGCGCTAACTCCCATGCCTATGGCTGCTCCTGTAAGACAAAGCAACACAGATTCAAGTATGATCATGGCGAAAACACGGGCCTTGTTCATCCCAATGGCCAGAAGCATCCCGATCTCTTTAACACGCTCCAGGACAACCATCATCATCGTATTCACGATTCCAAAACCGAGGGCCAGCAAAACGATGATCATAATAATGGTCATGAGTGCCATCATGAAGTCATTGATCATGGCAATATCGGGTTGAATCTCTTTCCAGTCACTTACTTCAAGATTTGGAAAGGTTAACTGAAGTGATTCAGCTACGGCATCTGCTTTTTCATAGTCATTGAGCAAAATGGTAATTTCGTGGGCCGTATTGGCCGGTAACCCGGCTACGTTTTCTATGTCGCTACGCTTAACAAAAACATTCATTTCTTCGTACATGCTGTTTTCTGTGCGGTAGATGCCACAAACCCTAAACGCTGAACCCGTTAGACTGCCGTCTAAGTTTTGAAAAGTGAGCACCACTTTTGAGCGAACCTTGATTTTCAACTTATGAGCCAGTTCTTCTCCAATAAAAATGGGATTGCGACTGACATTCTCAAAATAAGAGCCAACACTGTCGGTAGAAATTTTTTCGATTAATTCAGAGTCTTCTGTGTCATAGTTTTCAGCTATCTCGCTTTCAGTAAGCAGGGCTGCATGTAAATCAAAAACCTGCTTTTCCTGATCTATATTGATCCCAATTACACTCACACCACTCGATGCTGTTGAACTCGCGATCATGCTATTGAATTTCAGTCGTGGTGAGACCGCTAAAACCTCTGGTGAGCTCATTAATTGCTCGACATTATCAGGTATATCCTGGATATAGAATTGAATCTCTGGATTTTCAAGGTATTTAGGATGATGTATCTGGATATGGGCCAATTCTTTGGTGAGAGCTTCTTTTACCCTGCGTTCAGCCATGCCCTGGAAAAAGGCCGAACAGAATAGGCCACCAAACAATCCGAGGGTAATAGCTGATATAACCACCAAACTTCTGACTTTGCTACGCCAAATGTTTTTCCAAGAAATTGAAGGTATCATTGTCGTATTGATTATTACGCCCTAAGGGCTTTATTTACTTTAATGCGAGTTACCCAAAGAATGGGGAAAAAGACAGCGATAACCACGATGCCCATAACAATGCCGGTTTGACTGAAAAAGTAATCGGCTTGCCAGGCTGATGGCATGAGTGGTTCCATTCCATATGCGATGATGCTTTCTGCCGTTTCTCCGTGAAGCTCCAGGGGATTTATATGTAGATAATACACCATAGGCAAACTGATCAGGATACCCGAAACAGCCCCCAACAAGCCTATCATAACCATCTCTACAGCGAGGATACCACCGAGTCGCAACTTTTGCATGCCGACCGCAACCATTACACCAAATTCTTTACGCCTTTCACTGGTCATCATCTGCACCGTTCCAAAAACACCAAAACCCACGATCATGTAGAGTATCCCCAGCATGATCATACCGCCAATATTATCCCCTTCGATTTGCTGAACCAGCTGTGTCAGGATTTTTCGCCATCCCCTGACATCATATTGCGGACCCAGGTCTTGATTCAATTGTTGCACGGTTTGATTCAATTTTCTTTCATCGTCGAGGTTAATCGAAATAGAAGACAGTAGGCCAGGTGCTGAGTAGAACTCCTGACACACCGGCAAATCCATAAATATCATCTTATTATCCAAATCGGGAGATGGGAACCTGATAATTCCCTGCATCACAAATTGATCCGCTGCACTCACACCGTGATAACCCTGACTAAGCAGAACAATGGTATCGCCAACAGTTGAGCGTAAATAGCTCGCCAATCGCTCAGAGACCAGTATTCCCCGATCACCTGATTGTAAATAGGTGCCGCTGACTAACTTGCCTGACAGCTTTGTCAATTCATCATCTTTTTCGGGATCGGTGCCAACCAGCAGTACTCCCTTGGATTGATTACCTGAAGAGGCCAAGGCAAATGATTCAAGACGTGGAACTGCCAATGTAACATGTTCATTGGCTACTATTTGATCCATTAGTTCAGGGGTGAGCTCCATAGAATGGTCAATGCACTCGTCTGCTTTGTACCGATGATCAAAAATCTGGATATAGCCAGTATATGCCTGCACCACATTCTTGATCATATTGTCATAACTGCCTAGCTGAATCGAACGCATAAGAATGGCAAAAAAAATGGCAAATAAGATTGACGCTGTGGTAATCAGCGTGCGTCTTTTATTCCGCCAGATATTCCGCCAGGCCATTTTTATGTAATACATTTTATATTCGGTTATTTAGTTATCTAATCCGTTTCATGTTCTGTTGTGAAAAGAAGCTATCTGGAATGTCAACATCAAAATCCATTTGAACTATTTTGACAATTGTTTTCTGGCCGGGATCATCTGCCGGTATAATCTCGAATCGGGTGGGTATAATCCGGTCATCCATCTTTTGAATATCACCTCCTCGTTCTGTCCTGACCAGATATCCATCTTCATCATAATACTCAAATTTCAAAAACAGAAAATCCTGTTGAGAAATCCAAACAATAATTTTTCCCCAAACCACTTCAGCGTCTTCATTGGGGATCAATTCTAGCTCCTCACAAATCCTTCCTTCAATCTCGTTTTGCCCCACTTTCCGGTGACTGAAATCAGTAATCAATGAAGTTTCATTCATGACATCATCATTGGTGTAATCTGAACCCATCCACCCTTGTCCCATCATAGAAGGAGGTAACTTAATCATGCGGCTGATTTTGGGTAAGTAGTTCCACATGTCATTGTGTCTTTTAAGAAAGGTCTGACCCTTTTCTTTTGCAGGTGCGGTGACCAGAGTTAGGGCATAATTATCCCCTTTGATCCAATTTTTAAATTCCAGGGTCCGTTCCCAGGTGGGTCGAACTATGGTCATTTTCATTTCACTGATCGAACTATCACCCTCCCGGTTTTGGTCGGCCCGGTCAACCAGGTCTTTTGCTGATAGTTCTTCCTGAGCAAAACTGGCTCCGGATAGCACTAATAAGCCTGTGCAGAACACCAAAGCCAATAAATAATTTGTTTTCATGGACGATTATTTAAATAGATCAAAAATGATTTTTTCATACAAGGCTAAATCATACCGTTCTGGACTCATGATGTAATGCATACCCACTCCGTCTAGCAAAGAAGCGAGAATCATGGCTTTTTCCTGTGGGTGAGGATCGCCTTTGGCTTTAAAATAACAGGCAACCCCATCGATCAAATCACCCAAGATTTCCTGGTAATGACTCATCACAATAGAGTATACTTCGGCCTGCATCATCACCTTGAAATAGAGCATGTAATAATTCGACTCACGACGCATGATACTCAGGCTGCCTTGTATGAATAGCTTTAATTCTTCAGGGGTATCGAGCTCATCCTCCATCATCGCAAATGACTCTTTCAGTCCCTCCACACCTTGAATCAGCACCGCTATTAATAAGTCTTCTTTTGATTCAAAGTAGTTGTAAATAAGCCCCTTGGATATAGATGCCTTGTTCGCGATCTGAGCAATCGAAGCCTGGTGGTAACCGGCATCTGCAAAAACCGACAACGCTGCTTCCAAGATGGCAAATCTTCGGGTATTGCGTATTTGTTCAAATTGTTCTTCAGTTCTTGGAGACATTACACTGTTTTTTGACTGAACGGTCGGTCAAAGTAAATACACAAGTTTCAAATATGCAAATGAAGAGGGGAAAAAGTTAATCAGTTAGTCGGTTAGCCGACTGTCCTGTTTTGAAAAAAGTATTCTTTACTCCTAATCCACCATTTCTCGCCTCCCCAATTTTTTTTGTAACTTTTTCCCACCATAGTCCGTCGTATCATCACCTATGGCCCGAATATGACTGTAAAAGAGTACAATCATTGTGTGGAGAATCACGCCGATGCGGTGTACCGCTTCATCCTGAAGAACATAAAGGATGAGGAAAAGGCACGTGACGTGGTGCAGGATACCTTTGAGCGATTGTGGATCAACGCTAAAAGGGTGGATGGTAAGAAATCCAAATCCTACCTCTTCACTACGGCCTATCACGCTATGATTGATCAGATCAGAAAAGATAAGCGAGAAACAGATTTTGAAACAGTGGACCAATCGATGCACGCACATAATGAACAATATTCAGATCTCAAAGAGATTCTGAACGAAGCGGTGGAAAGGCTGCCTGCTGATCAGCGTTCGGTGGTGCTTTTACGTGATTATGAAGGGTACTCGTACAAAGAAATTGCAGACATAACTGGACTTTCTGAAGCGCAGGTTAAGGTATATATATATCGGGCGCGTGTATTTTTAAAGAATTATATCGGATCACTCGAACAAGTGGTTTAATGAAAGAGCTGAGCATACATACATATGAAGCCTGGGTGCTTGACTGGTGCGAGGGAAAACTGAGCCAGTCAGATGAAAAGCGCCTGCGTCAGTTCTTGAAAGAACACCCCGATTTGCCAGCTTTGCCTGTTGATAGGGAGCTGCCATTAATAGAACCTGTAAATGTTCCTTGTCCAAACAAGCAAGATTTATTCAGAACAGAAATTACCTTACCTGAACTGAGTGAATTAGAGTTTAAGTGCATAGCCAAGTTGGAAGGCGACCTTACGGAGGAAGAAGTTGAACAGTTTGAGCGGGAGTTGGAAGATGATGAAGAATTGGCTGCGGCGTATGAGCGTTTTGCTTTGACCAAAATCACACCCGAAATAGATCATGGTTACGAACAGAAAGAGCAACTAAAAAAGCGTGTGGTGGCGCTACCTGCATTTATAATCTCAGCGGTTTCAACAGCAGCGGCTCTTATTCTGGTTTGGATGCTAATCGGACCACTGAACAATCGAAATGAGGATCTCCAATTTGTCCAGGATTCAAGCCGTCAGGTAATATACCTCAATAAAATTATCCATCCGGCAGCCTATGAAAAAATTGCCATGGCTGAGCCAAAAGCCCAGATTCAGCAGTCAATTCCGCTTCCAATCCAATCAATCGACCAAGTGAATGAACGAGAGTTGGTTCAGATTGCTCCCCTCTCTACTGTTCCCATCCGGGAGGTGATACAACCTGATCCACTGGTCTCCACAGCTTATAGTATTGCGTATCGAGATTTACCTTACGGGAATGATTCGGAATACCAATCCCTGGGAGAATTTGCCGGTGATGTGATCCGACAGCGCATATTGGGTCAGGATGCTGAGCTTGTTGAGCGCACCCGCTTTTCTGTTTGGGAGCTAGCCGATGTAGGAGTGGAAAAAGTAGCAGACTTTTTGAATCTTTCGGCCGATATCAACCGCGAATACGATGAAGAAGGACAGTTGGTTGAAGTGGCTTTTGATTCGCGCTTACTGGCTTTTCAGGCACCCATCCGGAATGTCAGATAAGTAAATTGTAACTTTTCCACAACCCTTTCCGTCACACCAATAAATCAGTAATCAAAATGAAAATTATGATACCTATGAAACGATTAGTTCTTTTTACAATGGCGATGCTTATCGGTTTAGGAACCGCGAGTTTTGCACAGGATCCGGATACTTCAAAAGTTAGGATCGGAAACAAGAAGTACACCATTATTGTAGACGATGACAAGGAGATCCGCATTATCACTGATGAGGATGTTACCATTGACGCACCGGTGGTTAAGCACAAAGTGCACAAGAAGAAAAAGCACAAGATGAATGGCACATGGGATGGCTTTGAATTTGGTATTGCCAATTTCGTGAACAGCGATTACGCCATGGAAATGCCTGCTGGTGCCGACTTCTTAACCCCCAAAATGCCCAATTCGTGGACGCTTAATTTCAATTTTGCGGAAAAATCATTGGGATTGATCTACAACTACGTGGGTGTAGTGACCGGCCTGGGTTTTGAATACACGCGATACATGCTTGAAAACGATGTTAAGCTGGCAGAAGTGGATGACATGATTGTCGGTCAACCCGTTGACATGGACCTGGATAAAAACCGCTTCAGCATGACCTACCTGAATGTACCTCTGCTGGCAGAGTTTCAGGTACCGGTTTACGGTGAGCGCAACCGAGTGCGAGTATCAGGTGGTGTGATCGGTGGTGTTCGACTGGGTAGTCGACAGGTACAGAAGTTTATGGACAATGGTGAGAAGCAAAAAATCAAAGCAAAAGATCCTTACGGATTGAGAACCTTCCGCTACGGCTTCACAGCTCGTGTGGGTTATGGTGATTTCGCTTTGTTTGCCAATTATTACCCACAGCCGCTCTTTGAAGATGGTATGGGTCCCGATATTTACCCAGTAACTGTGGGTATTCACATCGGCGGAGAGTAAGTCATTAAACAGTTTAGGTTGAGAAGACCGGTTCTGATTACCAGAATCGGTCTTTTTTTTTACCTTCGAAATCGTGATTGAGCTTAGCAAATTACAACAAGAACGGTACAAAAGACACATCCTATTGGATGAGATCGGGCCAGACGGACAAGCCAGGCTGTGTGCCGCCAAAGTCGCGGTGGTCGGGGCTGGGGGACTGGGCTGTCCTCTACTGCAATACCTAACGGCAATCGGTGTGGGTAAGATTTGTATTATTGATGATGATCAGGTTGATCTTTCAAATTTGCAACGTCAGGTGCTTTACGGGATCAAAGATGTAGGAAAGGAGAAAGCCATCATTGCCTGCGAATTGATGAAAAAGATGAACCACCACGTGGATGTTGAACGGATGGTAATCAGGATACAATACAAAAATGCACTTCAGGTATTTAAAGACTATGATGTTGTAGTTGATTGTACCGATAACATGAATTCCCGCTATGTGTTGAATGATGCCTGTATTATGCTTGACAAGCCGCTGGTTCATGCGGGAATCTACAAAATGCAGGGTCAATTATCGGTGTTTAATTACCAGGGCGGACCCAGTTATCGCTGCCTATTTCCCGAGCCACAAGCAGATGATCCTGAAGCTACCGCAAGAACCGGAATCTATGCTATGTTGCCTGGAATCATGGGACTGATGCAAGCCAATGAAGTGATCAAGGTAATCCTGGGAATGAATTCGGTATTATCCGGAAAGCTACTCATCTATCATGGCCTAAACCAAGAGCTAAACAGCATCAATTTCATAAAAAACCTTGCTAATTTTGACAAAACAATAATCAGACAAGCATTTTCTGACAAATAACAAAAGCTATGAGACTACTACTAATAAGCAATTCAACCAATGCAGGTGAGCCTTATTTAGACTACCCAAAGAAAAACATCCAAAACTTTCTTGGAGACACGGTCAAGAAGACCTTATTTCTGCCTTATGCAGGGGTGACCTTTTCGTATGACGATTACACCGAAAAAGTACAGACACGTTTCGATGAAATCGGGTATACGGTCGATCCCATTCATTTGCATAGCGATCCGCTAAAGGCAGTGAAACAAGCCGAAGCTATTGTCGTTGGCGGGGGAAATACCTGGCATTTGACACGGATGATTCATGACAATCACCTGATTGATGCGATTCGCGAAAAAGTACTGACTGGCACTCCCTATGTTGGATGGAGTGCGGGATCCAATTTAGCTTGTCCGACAATTAAAACAACCAATGACATGCCCATCATTGACCCCCACGGACTACATGCATTCAACCTGATTCCATTCCAGATTAACCCCCATTACCTTGATGCCAATCCAGATGGCCATGCTGGTGAAACCCGGGAGCAGCGAATTGAGGAATTTGTCGAGGTGAACCAGGATATGTTTGTTTTGGGTTTACGCGAGGGAACCATGTTGCAAATAATAAATCACAAAGTTGAGCTTATTGGTCCCCGGGCTGCCCGGATATTTCAATATGGTGAAGCACCCCGTGAAGTTCAACCCGGTGGAGATTTGAGCTTCATCATGTAGTTCTACGCATGGGGTAAATTGAACCCAGGTGGGTAAGTGTCGGTAGCGAAAATTAATGAAAGGTGAAAAAGGGAAGAGTAATAAAGACAACCGGTTCTCGTCACCTGGTCAAGACTGAATCATCAACTGTTTATTCTTGCTCGGTCAGGGGTAAATTCAGGATGAAAGGAATTCGTCTGACAAATCCCGTTGCAGTTGGCGACTGGGTTGACATTGAACTCACAGAAGGTGAAAACCTAGCGGTTATTACCGGCATTCGCCCGCGTAAAAATTACATCATTAGAAAATCGACCAAACTCAGCAAAGAGGCTCATATTCTGGCTGCTAATGTTGATCAGGCTATTGTTGTCGCCACCTTGCGTGAGCCCACCACCTTCAGCGTTTTCATCGATCGCTTTCTGGTTTCAGCGGAGGCCTATAAAATCCCGGCACGAATCATATTTAATAAGGTAGATTTGTGCACAGAAGATGATCTTGACGAACTGGCTTACTGGAAGGCCAGTTATGAAGGTGCCGGCTATCCCTGTTTTGAAACTTCGGTACCAGAAAAGCAGGGATTGGAACAGATTGTTGAACTGTTGAAAAATAAAACCAGCATGTTCTCTGGAAATTCGGGTGTTGGTAAATCAAGCCTGATTAATGCCATTGACCCGTCGCTGGACTTAAAGGTTAGCACCATTTCAACGGCTCATTTATCGGGTAAACACACCACCACCTATGCCGAGATGTTTGAATTGTCTTTTGGTGGAGGCATTATTGATACGCCTGGGATCAAGGGATTTGGTACTGTAGACATCGAGAAAGACGAGTTGTATCATTTTTTTCCTGAACTGTTTGCCGAAGCCAGTCACTGCCGCTACCACAACTGCACCCACGCCCACGAGCCCGATTGTGCTGTGCTGGCTGCGGTTGAAACCGGAAAAATCAGCCCGATGCGGTATGAGAATTACCTGAGTATGTTGGCCGATGAAGACGATAAGTATCGAAAAACCCCGTGGTGACATGAGCAGTAAAAACCCGATCTATCTTGACTACAACGCAACAACTCCAATAGACCCACGAGTAGCTGCTGCCATGCAACCCTATCTGACTGAGCATTTTGGCAATCCTAGCAGTGGTCACCAGTATGGGGCAACTACCCGAACCGCGGTTGAACAGGCCCGTGGCCAGGTAGCAAAGCTACTGGGTTGCCAGGCGCACGAAGTGGTTTTTACCAGCGGAGGAACCGAATCCAATAACATTGCCATCCAGGGACTGGCATTTGCCCGGGCCGGGTTGGGGCGGCATATCATCACCTCAAGCATGGAGCACCCTGCTGTATCACAGGTGTGTGATTATCTTGAAAGCCATGATTTTCGAATCACCCGGATTGATCCGGATCATTTGGGGAGGGTTGATCCCGAAGCCATAAAAGCCTCCATACGACCCGATACCATACTGATATCCTTGATGCACGCTAATAATGAAGTGGGGACTATCCAGCCCATCCGCGAGGTGGCAGAAATTGCCAGGAAGCACAACATCTGTTTCCATAGCGATGCAGCTCAGAGTATTGGAAAAATTCAGGTACAGGTTCAGGAAATGGGTGTAGATTTACTTTCGGTTGCAGCACATAAGTTCTATGGTCCTAAGGGAGTTGGTGCCTTATACATCCGGGAGGGAATTACTTTAAACAAATTTATACACGGAGCTGATCATGAGAGTAATATTCGGCCTGGAACTGAAAATGTGCTGCACATTGTCGGATTGGGAAAAGCGGCAGAAATCACCCAAAACGAGCTTGAGGCAAATAGCAACAACATGCGACAAACACGGGATGCCCTGGCTGAGAAACTCCTTGATCATCTTCACAATGTTCAGGTAAATGGTCACACAACTGAACGTTTGCCAAATACCTTGAGCATCTCAGTTAAACAGATGGAAGCCTCAACTTTACTGGCCTCCCTGGATGGGGTAGCTGCTTCGGCCGGTGCTGCTTGTCATAGCGATGACATTACTGTATCACCAACACTTGAAGCCATGGGCATACCGATTGATTGGGCCATGGGAACTATTCGCTTTTCTACTGGAAAAAGCACAACGATGGCTGAGATTGACCAGGCCGCTGAAGACATTATCAGGCAGGTGAATAAACTCCTGCCGGATGGGGAAGCCATCTCATTGGAGACGAATGACGAGACGATTAAACTGACCCATTTTACACACGGACTGGGCTGTGCCTGTAAGTTACGACCCCAGGATCTGGAGGCGGTTCTGGCCAAGATGCCTAAAGCCAAGGGAGATCGGATTTTAGTCGGAAATGATACGGCTGATGATGCGGCGGTTTATCTGCTTAATGAAGAACAAGCCCTGGTACAGACTGTCGATTTTTTTACGCCTGTTGTCGACGATCCTTACTTGTTTGGTTCAATTGCAGCCGCCAATGCAATGAGTGATGTGTATGCCATGGGAGCTGAGCCTCAGTTTGCCCTTAACATCGTCGCTTTTCCGGCTAAACGTCTACCCTTATCGGTGCTTGAAAAAATGCTACAGGGGGCACAAGACAAATGCCAGGAGGCCGGAATTCCAATTTTGGGCGGTCACACCATTGAGGACAATGAACCCAAATTCGGAATGGTGGTTTCGGGATGGGCGCACCCACAAAAATTGTGGAAAAACCAGGGAGCGAAACCGGGCGATTACCTGATTCTGACCAAGCCCTTGGGATTGGGTGTCATGACTACAGCGTTAAAAAGGGGTTTGTTAACCGAACAGCAACGGGATGAGATCGGCCAGCTGATGGCTGAACTCAATCGAGCAGCTGCACGAGCTGTGAAAGAAATTGATATACATGCTTGCACCGATATTACCGGATTCGGTCTACTGGGTCACCTGAACGAAATCCTGAAAGCCAGTTCGGTCAGTGCTGAATTGTGGATGGATCACATACCGGTTATTGATGGAGTGGCTCAGTTCATCATGGGTGGGATAGTACCCGGAGGAAGCAAAAACAATCTCGATCACCTGAGGAAGTACCTGCGGTGTGAATCTGGGATTAGCCATAATCAACAATTGATCTTAGCGGATGCGCAAACATCAGGTGGACTATTGTTTTCTGTGGCCGAAAGCTGGGTTGAAGAGGTCAAAAACCGCTTACAAGATGCCGGTGTGACCCCTCATGTCATTGGGAGAATATTGCCGGAACAAGACAAAAACAGTATAGTTATAAAAACCACGACGCAAGGAATATGATGCAATCACACGAAATAGATTACAAAATCATTGGGGATGACATTCAAATGGTTGAAGTGGAGTTGGATCCGCAAGAAACTGTTATCGCTGAAGCTGGAACCATGGTTTACATGGAAGAGGCCATTCAATTTGAAACAAAAATGGGTGATGGATCCCAGGCCAATCAGGGTCTCTTTGGAAAACTTTTGTCAGCGGGCTCCAGAGTGTTGACTGGTGAGAGTTTATTCCTGACACATTTCACGAATCGGGGCTATGGAAAGTCGCGAGTGGCCTTTTCGGCTCCCTATCCTGGCACCATTATACCGGTTGATTTAAAAACCCTGCGTGCTCCATTGATTGTTCAAAAGGATGGTTTTCTCTGTGCCGCGATGGGAACAAAGTTTACAATCGTTTTCAATAAAAGACTGGGTGCCGGATTAGTGGGAGGTGAGGGATTTATCCTCCAGAAATTGCAAGGGGATGGACTGGCTTTTGTACATGCCGGTGGAACCGTTATTCGCAGAGAGCTTAACAATGAAGTGCTTCGTGTCGATACGGGTTGTGTCGTGGCTTTTGAAGACACGATTGATTTCAACGTTGAGACATCAGGCAACCTGAAGTCTATGATCTTTGGCGGAGAGGGCTTGTTTGTCGCTACTTTGCGTGGGAAGGGGAGCGTTTGGCTACAATCAATGCCGATCAGGAAATTAATTCAGGCTTTGGCGCCATATGGCCGCAACGCCGGTAAGGAAAATCAGTCAATTTTAGGCCAGTTTCTTGAACGTTAAGCTATGGAAATAATTGGGACATCAGAATTTCTCAACCGGGCACAAGACACCCCGGTTATTGATGTCCGATCGCCGGCAGAATATGGCAAAGGGCACATACCTGGAGCCCATAACCTACCCGTTTTTGAAAATGAAGAACGTGCAGTCATAGGCACCTTGTATACCCATAAGGGGAAGGAAGAAGCCATAAGAAAAGGCCTTGAGCTGGTGGGTCCAAAAATGACAGCAATGGTTGACCAGGCTGCCGAACTATCCAGACAAGGGGCACTTCTGGTACATTGCTGGCGGGGAGGGATGAGAAGCTCCTCTGTAGCATGGTTACTTGAAACAACTGGATTACAGGTGCATGTTTTGGACGGTGGGTATAAAAGTTACAGACGGTATATACGAGAAGAGGGGGCCAAACCACTGTCATTACTTGTGCTGGGCGGCTTGACAGGCAGTGGAAAGACACGATTGTTGCGCGAATTGGGGGCTGCTGGTGAATCTATAATAGACCTTGAACTACTCGCAAACCACCGTGGTTCTGTCTTTGGTGGTGCTGGCCTGGCCAGTCAACCCACTACAGAACAGTTTGAGAATAATCTATTTGCTAGAATGTATCAATTGCCACATAGTAAGAGGGTATGGGTTGAGGACGAGAGCAAGAGGATTGGTTCGGTGTATCAGCCCGACCATTTTTACAAGCTCCTTCGTGAAGCCAGTCTGGTATTTATTGAGCTATCAGACGAGGAAAGACAAAGCGAACTGGTAGCTGAATATGCTGAATTGCCACCAGAGCAGTTGGATCAGGCCATTGTGCGATTGCAAAAACGCTTAGGCGGGCTGGTTACTACATCAGCGCGTAAAGCTCTTGCTGAAAAAAAATACCAGCAAGTTGCTGCCCAATTACTGCCCTACTATGACAAACTGTATTTGCGCGGATTAGAAAAACGAAATCAGAAACAGATATATCCAATTAATCTGAATCTATTGTCTACCAACGAGCGGATTGAAGCCTTGGTCAAGTTCAGAGAATCAATAGAATAACAAAAATTGCATCGTCATACAATAGAATGTATGATTGATGCGTTTTATTAGATGATTCAGCCAAAACCATTTGTGAAACTATAAAACTCACTTGTCTTGCATATTTATACCCGAAAACAACGCTGGAAAATCATATTATTTGCCGGAGCATTGGTGATTGGTGTTGCAACAACCTGGTATACCAATGTCATCGTGAGGCAGTTAGCCAACGAAGAACACAACAAAATCCGGATTTGGGCTCAGGCCACTCAATATCTGGCGAACCCCAGTCTCGAAACCGATTATGCCCAGAGATTCTTCCTTCCGATAATCCAGGACAACGAAACGATTCCCATCATTACCGTTGATGAAAATGGTGAAATCATTACGGTCAGGAATCTTCGATTGTATGATAAAGAAAACAAACCCATGGTTGGCTTTGATTTGGATCAGCTGAGTCAGAAAAGCCTGCGCTATTTAGATAAGCAATTGGCCATTATGAAGGATCAACATGATCCCATTACGGTCCAGATGCCAGATTATCAACAGTTGTTATATTATAAAGATTCGGTGATCCTTACTCGCCTGCAATACTTCCCATTTTTTCAGCTGGGTTTCATTTTCCTTTTCATTCTGGTAGCCTATTTTGCCTTCAGTTCATCACGACGCGCCGAGCAAAATCAGGTTTGGGTAGGCATGTCGAAAGAAACTGCACACCAGCTGGGCACACCCATATCTTCATTAATGGCCTGGCTCGAATTGATGAAAATGAAAGAATCTGATCAGCGCGTATTGACAGAGGTTGAGAAAGATGTACTGCGATTAGAGACTATTGCTGACCGCTTTTCGAAAATCGGATCAGCACCGGTACTGGTTCCCGAAAATCTACTTCTGGTCATTCGGCACGCTGTGGCATATCTCGAGAATCGTTCATCTGACAAAGTGAAATTTCACATCGATTTCAATGAACATGACGAGCTGTTTGTGCCTTTGAACCTGGCCCTGTTTGAATGGGTAATCGAAAACATTTGCAAGAATGCAATTGATGCCATGGATGGCACAGGTGAAATTCGCCTGGCTGTTCGAGACCAGGGGCAGGTAGTTTACGTTGATATCAGTGACTCGGGTAAGGGTGTACCAAAATCAAATTATAAGATTATATTCCAACCAGGGTATACCACTAAACCCAGAGGCTGGGGCTTGGGCCTCTCTCTGGTGAAACGAATCATTGAAAACTACCACAGTGGAAAGATTTTTGTTAAAAACTCAGAAGTCAATAAGGGATCGACCTTCCGGATCGTTTTAAAAAAATAAGTCACTTTTTTATTAACAATTTCTTTTATAGCTTTGCACGGCAATTTTTTAGGATAAAATGGCCCGCTTAAATGCTTATCGAATACAGTTTTATTCTTTCGGGAATGGGGTTCATGAGTTCGATTTTGAGGTAGATGAGTCTTTTTTTGCGTTTTTTGAAGATAGTGAGTTGGAAAAGGGAAAGGTGGATGTTCATGTAGTCATGAATAAGACCGATCAGCGCTTGCAATTTGACATTTCCGTACATGGAATGGTTGAGGTAATTTGTGATTGGTGCTTAGAGGGCTTTGAACAAGAGATAGACCGGTCGTATACCTTGTTTGGTAAATTTGGTGAAGGAAACAGTGAAGAGGAATATGATGTAGTTTGGATTCCACACAACTCACACGAAGTGGATTTAGCGAATTACATTTTCGAGTATATTGTCTTAAGTTTGCCGATGAAGAAGGTTCATCCGGCAGGTGAGAATGGAGAGACAGGTTGTAATGAAGATATGTTAGACCGCCTGGATGATATGGTGGTCTATACCGATGAATAAAAAGAAAAAGTTGAATTAAAAAGATATTGAAATGGCACATCCAAAGCACAAAATTTCGAAGCAGCGGAGAAACAAGCGCAGAACGCACTACAAAGCGACCCCCGCACAATTATCAGCTTGCTCGAACTGTGGTACAGCTGTTCAATACCACAGGGTATGTCCTGAGTGTGGACATTACCGGGGTAAATTAGCCGTTGAAAAAGAAGTGACCGCTTAATCAAAATGGTCAGCTGACCAACCGACATGAGAATCGGGTTGGATATTATGGGGGGTGATTTCGCTCCTGAGTCGCCAGTCAATGGTGCGGTATTGGCGAGAGCTGATCTCCCTGAATCTGCACAATTGATTTTGTACGGAGATAATGACCTCATTCACCAAGAACTACAATCATGTAAGGCTAGTGCTGACGATTTTTCTATCGTCCATGCCGATCAGACCGTAGAGATGGGAGATCATCCTGTTCGCGCGATTTCGCAGAAACCCAGATCAAGTATGGCCTTGGGTTTTAAAGCCTTGGCCAATGGAGAGATCGATGCTTTTTGCAGTGCAGGAAATACTGGAGCCATGTTGGCGGGAGCGATGTTTACCATTAAAGCTATACCGGGTATTATTCGTCCTGCTATTGCTGCCGCCTTACCCCGTAAAGATGGTGGAATTACCTTACTGCTTGATGTCGGCTTGAATCCCGACGCACGTGCTGATGTGCTATATCAGTATGGCATTATGGGTTCTTTGTACGTTCAGGAAGTATATCAAATTGACCAGCCAAGAGTGGGTTTGTTGAACATTGGATCTGAAGAGGACAAAGGTAGTTTGCTGAGCAAAGCCACCTATCAGATCATGAAAGGCACGCCTGAGTTCAATTTTATCGGTAACGTGGAGGGCAACGAGTTCTTTTCGAACAAGGCAGATGTTGTTGTTTGTGATGGTTTTACCGGTAATGTTGTACTTAAGCAAGCTGAATCATTCTATTACCTGATGAAAAAGGGAAACAACGGAGATCCTTTTTTAGAGCGGTTCAATTATGAAAACTTTGGGGGGACACCCATTCTGGGAATTGGATCACCCGTACTGATTGGCCATGGTATCTCAAGTCCCCTGGCAATTAAAAATATGCTCATTCAAAATAAGACAATCCTGGAATCGGGATTGATTGAGAAAATTAGAAAAGCGTTTAAATGATGGATAAAGTATATGCTGCGATTACCGGTATAGCCGGATTTGTACCCGATGACATACTGTCAAATGCTGATCTTGAAAAAATGGTTGAAACCTCCGATGAGTGGATCACCACAAGAACAGGAATTAAGGAAAGGAGAGTGCTTCGCGAGAAGGGCAAGGGAACATCCGACCTGGGCACACCAGCAGTTAAGGAATTGCTCAGAAAAACCGGAACGCATCCTGATGAAGTTGACATGGTGATTTGTTCAACGGTGACAGGCGATATGGCATTTCCGGCAACGGCCAATATCATAAGCGACAAAGTAGGGATTAAGAATGCCTTTAGTTTTGATCTTGCCGCAGCTTGTTCAGGTTTTGTTTACATGTTGACTGTAGCTTCTAAATTCATCGAAACAGGGACAGTCAAGAAAGTGGTTTGTGTTGGGGCTGATAAAATGACAGCCATTACAGATTACCAAGACAGAACAACCTGCCCACTCTTTGGTGATGCAGCGGGTGCTGTTTTATTGGAGCCAAACACCGAGTATGGGATTCAGGATCATATCCTTCAGGTAGATGGGACTGGTAGGAAATACTTGTATCAAAAATCAGGTGGTTCAGTTAGTCCTGCATCGCATGAGACAGTAGACCGCAGAGAACACTTCGTCTATCAGGAAGGCCAGGCGGTATTTAAGGTGGCTGTAAGTAAAATGGCAGACATTTCGGTCGAAATGATGGAGAAGCACAACATCAGTTCAGACGAGTTAGCCTGGTTGGTTCCCCATCAAGCCAATTTGAGGATTATTGAAGCGGTTGCCCGACGCATGGGAATTAACCGCGAACAGGTGATGATCAATATTCAGAAGTACGGAAATACTACCTCAGCAACTATTCCGTTATGTCTCTGGGAGTATGAGGATCAGCTTAAAAAAGGCGACAAAATCATTCTGACGGCTTTTGGCGGTGGATTCACCTGGGGTGCTGTATATTTAACCTGGGCATATGACCCCAAATAATATCTTTTAATTCACTGTGCTTTTTGATAATTTTGTGTAAATTTTTCAGGTCATGGCAAAAGAAATAGAAACAGCTAATAATATTAACCTGGTTTCAACAGGAACCAAGGTTACTGGTGATATTGAATCCGGATCAGGTATCCGGGTGGATGGTTTACTAAAGGGAAAAATGACCATTCAGGGCAAGGTGGTTATTGGCAATCCCGGTCAGGTTCAAGGTGATATTGTGTGCAAGGTGCTTGAAGTGTCAGGCAAAATCGTGGGAAATATCCACGCTTCTGAATTGGTCAGCCTAAAAGCTTCTGCAAGCATTAACGGTGAAATTATTACCAAAAAACTTGCCATTGAGCCCGGTGCGAATTTTACCGGATCCTGTAAAATGGATGATTCTGCCAATGGAAGACAAGCAGGAAACCAAAAGAAATAAAGATAACCAGCGTAAAAAACAACTCAGGGATTATGCACGATATTCCAATCTGGCATTTAAACTGATCGTCGTTGTTTTGGCCGGTTTCTTTGGTGGGATGAAACTGGATGACGTACTGAATTTAAGCACCCCCATTTTTACTCTGGTCCTGGCTGTGTCAGGACTTTTTATTTCGCTCTATCTGTTAATCAAAGATCTTTCAAAATGATTACCCGCCGCTATTTTTTTGAGATATTGGCTTTTTTGTTTTGCATTATGGCGGGTGGGCTGGTACTTTTTTCTACCGTGCTTAAGGCCTATTTTTTGGCTGTTTT
>CAYUGX010000045.1:0-20352 GCA_964444375.1 uncultured Porphyromonadaceae bacterium
TGCAGCAGCGATTGGATGGTTTTGAGTTATCCAGCCGGAAGATCATAGTAGGTACTGGTCGAGAGGTGTGGATAGGTCATGGGTATGAAGGAATATTTAAGCTGCGCTTGTCTGAGAATCTAGATTCGATTCAGTCGAGCCAAAGTTATGGATCAGAGGATGGTTTGCTCACCGACAATTTTAATGAATTATTGCAGTTCAGCGGCCAGATAATGGTTAGTAATCCGCAAGGTATATTTGTGTATGACAGGGTTTCTGATCTGTTTTCCCCGGCAACTGAATGGAATAAAGTGTTTTCAAAGGGAACTCGCTTGACGAGTCTGATACAAGGATCAGGTGGCGATTATTTTTATTTCCAGGAAAACCGCGGCGGTCAATTATTTAGTTTTTCTGATACTTTGTTATTGCAGGATAATGTCGTTTTTGCTCCATTGGATCAGTCTTTTTTGCCTTCTTTTGAGAATATGATCGAGCTTGACCGTGATGAATATCTGATAAGCACCGATTTTGGTTTTGCACACTTAGACCTCAAGACTGCTCGTAAAGATCAGCAAAAAATGCCCATTCATTTCAAGCGTTTTGCAAGTCTGCGGAATCAAAGTGGCTCAGGGCTTTTTTTAGAAGCACAAGCTAATTTGGGAGAGGAAAGGAGTGATCATCCACTACTCAATATTCCCTATAGGGATAATGATATACGGATCAGCTTCGTTGCTCCCACGCTGGTCAATCCTGACAATGTTTCCTACCAGTTTTTACTCAATGGTCAAAACTCATCTTGGAGTCAATGGACAGACCAAACTGAAGTGGATATTACGAACCTCAGAGAGGGTGATTACTACTTTCAGGTAAGAGCTCAAACCACGTCGGGAGCTCGCAGTGAAATAGCGACTCTCTTTTTTCGGATCCGATCTCCCTGGTATCGTACCGTGATAGCCTATTTGTCATATTTTTTCTTGATTGCTCTGGGCTTTTGGCTTTCGTGGAAACTGATCAGTCTTCGGATACAGAGAGAACGTCGGCGATCCAAAATCCTGGAAGAACGCAGGATGCTCCACAAACAATTAAAATTAAAAAGGGCAGCTGAGCAGTCTGAAAAGGAAATTGTGAAACTGCGTAACGATAAATTGCGATCTGATATCCGTCATAAAAGCAAAGAACTGGCCAATCAAACCATGGGTGTATTGCAAAAAAATCGCTTTTTGACAGAGATCAAGAATGAGATGGTCAGGTTGAAGAAACAGGCCCAAAATGAGGAGGTCATCTCTTTTATGAATAAAATGATCCGGAAGATTAATCGCAACATTGAGGACGAGGATACACACCGTATATTTGAAACCAACTTTGACCAGGTTCACGAAAACTTTATACAACGTTTGCAAGAATCTTTTCCTCACCTCACCGCTAAAGATCTCAGACTATGCGCTTACCTTCGCATGAATCTAAGCTCAAAAGAAATTGCACCCCTGCTAAACATATCAACTCGAGGTGTAGAAATAAGCCGCTATCGGCTCAGAAAAAAGCTGGATTTGGATCACAATGAGAGTTTGGCGGATTTCATACTCAAGTTTTAATGATGAAATGTTGTTTTACATGTCATCTGATTTGTAGTATTCTATTTGCATTTTCAAGTATCAAATAAACAGGAGCTTAGGCTTTTCATGATGAGTTCTTGATGTAGTGTTTTAAGTTGATTGGTGAGTTTTTGATGTAGGTGTTTTTTGGGTGGGCTTTACTAAATGATAGAATTTTGGTAACAATGATTTAACATTTTGATTCAACCAGTATTAATTTAAACGTATTTAAAATGAAAATTTTAGGTAACCCAGTCTTTAAAATGACTACCCTTTGGGCACTTATTTTTTCAGTGATTGCCCTTTCATCCTGTAAAAAAGAGCCGGCTTTGGATCCCATTGCAAGCTTTCAATTTACGGTAAGTGAAACCAATTATCTGGAGGTTACATTTACAAACTATTCGCAAAATGCGGAGTCTTACTCCTGGGATTTCGGTGACGGTGGAACTTCAACCGAAGAAAGTCCTGTTTATACTTATTCAGCTGCTGGTAATTATACCGTAGTATTGACTGCCACCAATATTGATGATGTTTCAAAGAGCTTTTCAAGTGCAATAGAGATCACTGATCCACTTGCAGCTCAAAACTTGCTCGACGGTGCTTCATCAAAGACCTGGAAATTATGGAGAGGAGAAGGAACAGCTCTTGGTGTAGGCCCGGATCTTGAAGCCGGTTATAGAAGTTGGTGGTCATTGGCAAATGATGGATTGCGTCCTTGTGTATTTTATGATGAATTTACTTTCAACCGGGATGGCTCATTCGTCTATAATGACAACGGAACTTTCTGGGGTGAAGTTGCCATTTTCGAAGGAACAGCCAACAACGAAATTTGTTTCGATGCTTTACCTGAGAATATGATCAACAAAGATGGTGCAGATGTTAGCGCCTGGTTAGGTGGAACGCATCAGTTTACCTACGATCCAAATGCCGGGGAGATCACACTGACTGGATTGGGCTCATGGATGGGCATGCCACAATTAGGAAATGTGGAGACTAGCGTACCCGATGCAACTCGTACATTCAAAGCTACATTGGAAGACATGGATGGGTATGACCTTTTGACCATTGTCATTCAGTATGACTGGGGTGTATGGGACTTTACCTATGCAAGTTATGACAACCCGGATGATGAACCTGATGTTGTTGTAGGATTTACCTATGGTGAAGATCTTGAAGATGTTGCTCCAACTGAAATGTTCAATACGTTTGCATCAACTGACGAAGCTGATGTGAAGAATTTGGCTCCAACTGAGTCAGCTGTTGTTATTACAGCCGGTGTTGATGATCCAGCGGATGCTACTGCAGCTAAAGTAGGTCAGTATGTAAGAGGAACGACCGATCCTTTCTCCGATCTAAAATTCCAGATGGAGTATGATATTCAGTTTGACAACTTTACAAAGTTTTCAATTGACTTGTATGTACCCAGTTCAAACGCATTTGCTGACGACGGCCTTAAGAAAGAGATGAATTTCTTCATTGCTGATATCAGTCAGACTCAGAATTTCTGGGAAAGCTGGGTAATTTATGTTGTTGATCCAGCTACCATCAAACTGGATGAGTGGCAAACCATAACTTTTGACCTGGAATCTCCTTCAGCAGGCAGTACAGACACACCAAAAACCAGAACCGACCTTGATGCTGTTGGTATATCTATTGGTGGAAGTAACCACAATGCTGATGGAACATTCTATCTCAGAAACTTTAAATTTGAATAATAGTATAATTGCTATGACCGGTGAAAGCCGGTCATAGTTTACTCAATTCATGTTAAAAGAATCAACCATTCCTATGCTGCTTATCATACTGATGGGCTGGCTGTTATCTTGCGAGGTCATTCAGCCTAATGATCATACAAATCCCTCTAATCTGAGCCTAACAGTGTTGGTTAGTGAAGAAAATCCTGGCCAGGTTGATGTTCAGGCAGAGGCTGAGAACGCTATTGAGTATCGATTTTATGCTGACAATAGCGATACACCCGAAGAAACGAACCCGAGTGGTATCTACACCTATTCGTTTTCGACCTTCGGTTCACACCAAATTGAAGTTCGTGCCTATGGTGTTTCTGGCAAGTATGTTAAGGAGGTCAGGGAGGTTGTGGTCACTGGTGGAAAAGAAATTTCCCGAGAGGATGGCTTTGTTAGTCCATGGGTATATGATGGATATGAGTTGTTGTGGAACGATGAATTTGATGGCACCCGTCTTAAGGATCAATATTGGACTTATGATCTTGGCGATGGATGTCCGAATTGTGGTTGGGGTAATAATGAATTGCAGTATTACCGAAAAAATAACGCGACTGTTTCTGATGATTTACTGATCATTGAGGCACGTAAAGAAAGCTATCAGAACAAGAACTACACCTCCGCTCGTGTAAAAACCCAAGGATTGAAAACCTTTAAATATGGGCGAATTGACATACGGGCTTTGTTGCCTGAGGGGCAGGGAATATGGCCTGCACTATGGATGTTGGGAGCCAACATTACATCGGTGGGATGGCCAAGCTGTGGCGAGATTGATATCATGGAAATGATTGGTGGAAACGGACGAGAAAAAACAGTACATGGAACCCTTCACTGGGCAGGCAATGGTGGAGAACATTTACAAGCCGGAAGTGGTAAATCCTTATCCTCTGGCACCTATGCCGATGAATACCATGTGTTTTCAATAATATGGAATGAGTTTTCGATAAAGTGGCTGATAAATAATCAGCAATATCATGTCATTTCCATTACACCAGCTGATCTCAGCGAATTTCATCAGAACTTCTTTTTAATCTTCAATTTGGCTGTTGGCGGGAATTGGCCGGGAAATCCCGATTCCACAACTAAATTTCCTCAGCAACTGAAAGTTGATTATGTAAGAGTATTCAAGGAGACTCAGTAGCCTTCTTTTACTTTGGGTCTTCATTACTTTATTAACCTTACTGTTTCTAATACTTAACACTTAGTAATTTATGAAAGTGAATATACTTCGACGAGTGTTTATCATCTGTTTAAGCCTTTTTTCACTCACTGCTTTTGGGCAAGAACACAAGGTAAGCGGAACAATAACCGACGGTAAGACCGGTCTCAGTGTTCCAGGCGCAACGGTTATTGAACAAGGAACCTCGAATGGCACCATCTCCAATATGGATGGGATTTTTTCGCTGACTGTAGCGAGTTCGAATGCCATTTTAGAAATCTCATTTGTGGGCTATGACAAGGCGATCATCGAGATTGCTGGCCAAACAAGTCTCTCAGTGGTTTTGGCTGAGAAAACATCTGAATTGGATGAGGTGGTAGTGATTGGTTACGGTACGCAGAAAAAGAAAGTAGTTACCGGCGCCATTTCCAGCGTGAGTGAAGAAGAAATCACAAGTATGCCCATCCTACGTGTTGAACAGGCCATGCAAGGTCGGACTGCCGGGGTTCAGGTGACCAATTTATCGGGTCAGCCTGGCGAAGCACCAACGGTTCGAATTCGAGGAGCGGGTACGACAGGAAATGCAGAGCCATTGTATATCGTTGACGGTATGGCTGTGGGCGGTATTGATTACCTGAATCCTGGTGATATTGAATCGATGGATGTGCTTAAGGATGCGGCCTCTGCTGCCATTTATGGGGCACGTGCTGCCAACGGGGTTGTTTTAATTACTACCAAAAGTGGTAGCAAGGGCAAAATGAATGTCACCTATTCAGGCTATCAGGGCATACAGAATACCGCTAAAAAACTTAAGATGCTCGATGCTGACCAGTATCGTATGATGATGAATGAGGGAGCCAGGAATGCAGGATTATCCGAGCCGTTTGATATGGCAGAGATTCCTAAATACAACACGAATTGGCAAGATGCTGTATTTCAAAAAAATGCTCCTATAACCAATCACGAGTTTTCGGTTTCAGGTGGTAACGACAAATCAACCTATTCATCTTCGATCTCCTATTTCTCACAACAAGGAATCATTGGCGGTGAAAAATCGCAATTTGACCGGATTACAGCTCGATTGAATACCCGTCATCAAGTGAGTGAGAAGTTTCAATTCGGTAATAATCTCTCCTACTCCAATATCGAACGTAGAGGGATTGCCAGTAATCAGTCATTTAACGGTGTCTATAGTTCGGCCTTGAATTTGGATCCATTGACGCCCCTATACGAAGAAAATGAAGACCTATTAAATACCTATCCCTATTCTGATGAACCCGTATTGTCTGATGACGTGGGAAGAGTTTATGGAATCTCTAACTATGTGGGGGCGGAAGTAGTCAATCCGTTAGCGCTTTTGCAAACCCAAACCGGGAAAACCCGCGTCGACAAGGTAATAGGAAATGTATTTGGGGAATACCAAATAATAGAAGGACTTAAATTCAGAACCAGTTTGGGAATTGATCTGGCCTATGTATTAAATGATGCATCCCGGCCATTCTATTTTTTGAACGCTGCACAATGGAGGTTAGATAAAACCTCTGTATCGAAAAGTATCGACAGGTATTTTACCTGGCAATTTGAGAATACCCTTGCTTTCACCAAGCAAATTGATGACCATAACTTCTCAGCACTGGTTGGGATGACAGCCAGTAAATTCAATTATGAGAACCTGGCTGGTTTTAATGCTAAAGTACCCATAAACGATCCAAACCATGTTTATCTGAACATGGCAACCGATACGGCCTGGACTGCAAATGGTGGTGCAGCGCATTCCTCCTTGCTTTCTGGTTTTTCTCGTGTCACCTATGACTTTAAAAACAAATATTCATTTACGGGAATTATCAGACGTGATGGATCCTCGAAATTTGGAGCCAACCGGCGTTATGGTATTTTTCCATCATTAGGTGTATCATGGTTATTGAGTGATGAAAGTTTTATGAAAGTTCCTGAAGCTATCAGCTTTTTGAAATTGAGAGCGTCGTGGGGGATAAATGGTAACCAGGAGATTGGTAATTACCAGTTTATTTCGGTGATGGATAAAAGCCGTGGCTATATATTTGGAGGTGGTCGAATGACCGGAGCCTCTCCGCAGTATATAGAGAATGCGGATATTCACTGGGAGGAGTCTGAACAGATTGATATTGCACTGGATCTCGGTGCTTTTGATAACCGGTTTACAGCCACCCTCGATTTCTATCGAAAAACCACAGGTGGTTTGCTCGAAAGAATTCCGATCCCAGCTCATGTAGGAAATGATCCGCCTTTTGCAAACGTAGGAAGCGTTCAGAATCAGGGCGTTGAGCTGGCATTGAACTGGAGAACTGTTGAAGATGATTTTAGTTATTCGGTAGGACTTAGCGGTGCATATAACCACAACAAGATGACTCATATTGGCAACGATGAAAAAGTTCTGCCAGGCGCGAGTTGGGCTATTGCCGGCATGGTAACCCGGGCAGAAGAAGGATTGCCAATTGCTTATTTCTGGGGATATCAGACGGCTGGGATTTTCCAAAATCAAGCCGAAGTATTCCAGCATATCGGTATAACAGGCGAACCTTTACAACCTCGGGCAGTGCCGGGTGATGTAAAATTTGTTGACGTGAATAATGACGGTAAATTGAATGCCGACGACCGTACCATGATTGGTAATCCAACACCAGACTTTACTATGGGTATCAACTTTTCACTGAACTATAAGAATTTTGATATGTCTGCCCTGATTGTTGGGGCATACGGGCATCAGATTTTGAATGGTAGTCAAAGACAGGATTTACGCTATACGAACAGGACCGAGGCTATTCTTGACCGCTGGAACGGTGAGGGAACATCAGATGAGGTTCCTCGCTATACCTGGATTGATACCAATAACAATTACCGGGTTTCGGATTTGTATATTGAAGATGGTTCCTATACCAAAATAAAGAACCTGCAATTCGGATACACTATGCCTGTTCCTTTGTTGAGAACTATTGGAGCCGATGTTTGGAGATTTTACCTGTCGTTTGAAAACCTCTATACACTCACGAAATACACAGGAGCTGATCCTGAGATTGGTGCTATGAGTTCTTTTGATATTGGTATTGATCGTGGAATCTATCCCCATGCCAGAACGGTTCGTATTGGTACAACAATTACATTCTAACTGAAAGGAGTTTAACATGAAAACACGATTAAATAAATTAGGTATCCTGTTAGCGGTAATATTTTCATTGTCCTCGTGTCAGGATTTTCTGGATCTGAAACCATTAGATCAGGAAGTATCATCGAATTTCTATCAGGATGAAGAAGATGCAATGATGGCACTTATCGCTATTTACGACGTATTAACCTACCAATCAAGTCCGGGTGTATCCTGGGCACCTTTTCAAATTGTGTCAGATATGCTTTCGGATGATGCTTTTGGTGGTGGTTCTGATGCAAATGATGGGAAGGATGAAAATGAACTCAGTCTGCACCAAATACCCACTACTAATCAACTGGCACACGCTATTTGGATTAAGAACTATTTAGGTATTTACCGGGCGAATTTGTTTTTGGAGGTTATTGGACAGATTGATGCGACTGAAGAATTCAAGGCAAGAGCCATTGCTGAAGCCAAATTCCTGCGAGCTTATTTTTATTTGGAGCAGGTTCGGTATTTTGAGAATGTCATATTGTTGACTGAAACCATCAAAGGTCCTTCAGAATACCAGCAAGAGCAAAATACCCCTGAAGAAGTGTATAATCAGATTGCACTTGATCTGGTTGAAGCGATCGAGGAATTGCCTGAGGTTCTTCCAGCCGGTGAAGAAGGTCGCATCACCAAGTGGGCTGCTGAGGCCGTACTGGCTCGAGCCTATTTATTCTACAATGGGGTCTATGGTAATGACCTGATGGCTGGAGATCAGACAATCGACCGTGAGGTCGTTTTGAATTACCTTGAAGATCTAATTGCAAACAGTGGACATGATCTGTTCGAAAACTACCAGGATAATTTTAAACTGGTAGGGGAATTTGGCATTGAATCGGTTTTTGAGATTTCCTTTGGCGATACCCCTGCCTGGTGGGATTGGGGTTATGTCAGAGGAGGTCATGGCAATTTAAGTGCCCAAATGCAAGGCCCACGGGTAACAAATTCACAGAATTGGAATCGGGGTTGGAGTTTTGGTACTATTAGCCATGAACTGGTTGATTTCATGGGCGACGATCCCCGAGTTGCGTACACTATATTAAAAGAGGAAGAATTGGATGGAAAGTTGGTGAAAGGTTATCAGCATACGGGATATTATTCAAAGAAGTATAGTTCCGATGCTGAGCACTGGGCTGAAGATGGTCAGTTTGAGCTTAACCGTACCTGCAATTACCGTGTAGTACGCTATTCAGATGTATTGCTGATGGCTGCTGAGTTAGGAAGTGCAAATGCTCAGCTCTACCTGGATAAAGTCAGGACCCGTGTTGGCTTGGGAAGTATCCCAGCAAATATCGATAACATTCTCCAAGAAAGAAGACTGGAGCTGTCACTGGAAGGCATTCGCTATTACGATGTACTAAGGCAAGGACAGACAATTGCTGAGCAGGAATTCACCCAATCAGGGATTAGAGGGCCCAAATATGAAGGTGATCAGCAGTTGTTCGATGTTACCTTTAATACAGCGACGAAAGGCTTTTTACCCATTCCGCAAGCTGAAATTGATCTTTCTGCGGGCACCCTTGTGCAAAATGCTGGATATTAATCCATCCATTGCAAATGAAATACAACACGAAATACACGATAATGATAGCAGCTATTGTCGCCCTGGGAGGTTTCCTCCTGGGGTTTGACAGCGCTGTCATATCTGGAGCAGTCCCATTCATTCAGACCTATTTTGACTTAACGGATTTACAACTTGGCTGGTCGGTGTCATGTCTTATACTTGGCGCCATGTTGGGTAATTCAATGGCCGGTCCGATGAGTGATAAATTTGGCAGAAAGAGTGTTTTAATTGTTACGTCTTTATTGTTTATTGTTTCTGCTGTCACCTCAGCTACGGCAACCCAATTTTGGTTTTTCATTGTGGCTCGAATTGTTGGTGGCATAGGAGTTGGAGGGGCGATATTGATTGCACCCATTTATATTGCAGAGATTGCACCGGCCGAAAAACGGGGGCAATTGGTGTCATTTAACCAGTTGAACATAGTAATCGGTATCTCAGCTGCCTATTTCTCCAATTATTTTCTATTAGATGTTGGAGAAAATAACTGGCGCTGGATGTTAGGTGTAGAAGCCATTCCTGCATTGATTTATTTCTCAACACTATTCATTGTACCCAAAAGTCCTCGATGGCTATTTAGAAAGGGCAATCGGATTCAAGCCCGTATTACTTTAGAGAAGATTGGTGGTATAGAATATGCGAAAAACAGTTTAGCTGAGATTCAGGAAAGCTTCCAAAGGCAAAAATCCAAGGTGCAGTTAAAAGACTTGTTTGCCTATAAATACAGTTTCATCATTTTAATCGGTTTGACCATTGCTTTCTTCCAACAGATTACAGGCATTAATGCCGTGATGTATTATGCCCCAACCATTTTTGAACAGGCCGGTGGCGGTACAGAGGCTGCATTTATGCAAGCTATAGTGGTTGGATTAACCAATTTGGTATTCACGATTGTTGCTATTAATCTGATTGATCGCCTGGGCAGAAAAACCCTATTGATCATTGGAGCAAGTGGTATGACAATTGCGCTGACTGTTCTGGGATTTTCATTTAATAAGCCGATTGAGGATATAAATACAGCTGTTGTTCTTACGGCCATATTACTCTATGTCGCCTCGTTTGCCATTTCATTCGGACCAGTTATGTGGGCATTGATTTCGGAGATATTCCCAAATCTGATCCGAGGATTGGCTGTGTCATTGGTTGGATTCTTCAATTCTCTGGTGAGCTTCAGTGTAACGCTGTTATTCCCCTGGGAATTGTCGAAAATTGGTCCCTCAGGAACCTTCTTCATCTTTGGGGGAATGGCCTTATTTGGTCTGTTGTTTGCCATCTTTTTGGTACCCGAGACGAAAGGAAGGTCGTTAGAGCAGCTAGAAAAAGAACTAATTAGGGAAAAATTATGAGGTCACTTATATATGCATTTGGATTGCTGGTCTTTGTTCTGCTAAGTTCAATCTCATGCAAACCAGTTGATCAGCAATCCTCTCAAGCAAGACTGGTGAAACTGGCGCAAATTGATGGCCGTTTTACCTTAACGGTTGATGGTGAGCAGTTCTTTGTAAAAGGGGCAGGATGTGAATTTGGCAATATCGCTGCCCTGTCAGCCCACGGAGCCAATTCATTCAGAACCTGGCGTACAGAGAACGGACAAAAATCAGGACAGGAGGTATTGGATGAGGCCCAGAAACATGGTTTATTGGTTACCATGGGCATTGAGATCGGACGTGAAAGACACGGCTTTGATTACAATGATGAAGAATCAGTACAGGAACAGTTTGACTACGTTAAGAGTGAAATTCAGAAATACAAAGATCATCCGGCATTGTTAGCCTGGGGAATTGGAAATGAGTTAAATCTGCACGCGAGCAATCCGAAAGTTTGGGATGCTGTTAATGAGATAGCTGAAATGATCCATGAGCTCGATCCCAATCATCCCACAACGACCATGTTGGCAGGATTTAGTAAGGAATTGGGCGACCTGATTGCTAGTCATGCACCAGCAATTGATTTTCTGTCTTTCCAGTTTTATGCTGATATCGTCAATTTACCAGTTTATTTAGAACAAGCTAATTATTACAAGCCTTACCTGGTAACAGAATGGGGGGCAACGGGCCACTGGGAATCTCCTACTACTTCCTGGGGTCGTCCCATCGAGCAAAACAGTAAGGAAAAGGCCGAGTCATATCACTACCGCTATAAAGAGGTCATTGCCTCAGACACCGTCTACTGTTTGGGTAGTTATGTCTTCTTATGGGGACAGAAGCAGGAGCGCACACCTACCTGGTATGGAATGTTCCTTGAAAATGGTGATAAAACTGCCACAGTTGATGTGATGCATTATGTCTGGAATGGGAAATGGCCAGATAATCGCACACCACAATTGGATTCTCTACTCCTGAATGGGCATGATGCCTATGCCAGTAATACCTTGGGTCAGGGGCAACAGTGTACAGCGCAGGTTTTTGCTACAGATCCTGAAAATGACCCACTTGCAGTACATTGGGAGATCATCGCTGAGGTCCCAGAAGACCAGCAGAGTGATGGTGGAGATGTAGAACAACGGCAAAGAAACATTACTACTACTTTCTCCAGTTCTGAGGCCAATTCGGTTTCCTTCAATGGTCCAGAGCAAGCCGGGGAATATCGCTTATTTGTTTACGTCTCAGATGGGAATGGACATTCGGCTACCGCCAATATTCCTTTTCTGGTTAAATAGATGAGCATGAAAGATCTCTGGACATATTTACAGGATCAAGAGGGCAGTTTTACAGCTGAACAAGCGGATCAAACGAGCAGATTGTTTTTTCCCCTGATGAATGAATCGGGTATGAAATGTTCTGTAACCCCTGAGTTGAAAGGTGATATCTCTGTTAGCTTTGCCCACTACCTGATGCCCCCGGTTGTTACGGAAGACTTGTCTCGGACCAACAACAGCCGCTACGTATGGTTCAATTTTGAAGGAGCGGTTCCATGGGCGATAAATGGATTAAGTCCGGATCAGCAAGCATTAAAATGGTCGGATCATCCCGAAGAACACCGGATTCTGGCTAAGCCTGGTGAGTTTACGCTGATTCGTAAACACCATAGCCTACCCATTGAAGCCGAAATCTCTCTATTTGTTCCGCATTCACGAGACCAGGTAGAATTGTGGAAGGTTAAATTGCGGAATACGGGTTCTGAAGATATTCGTTATACTCCCTTTGTTGCTGTACCCCTTTTTGGCAGACATGCCGACAATATCCGGGATCACCGGCAGGTTACTTCTATGTTTCAGTACACTACAAGGCTTGATCATGGTGTGAGGCTGAAGCCCAGTATTGTTCATGATGAGCATGGGCACCGGATAAATGAGTTCAGCTATTTCGCAATGACCTTTAAATCAGATGGTACTCAGCCAGATCGCGTCTGGACCCGCATGCAGGATTTTATTGGAGAAGGTGGAAGCATGCAGAATCCGCAGGCTGTTTTTCAGAATCTTCCAGAGCCCGAACTGGCCGATGAAGCCAGGCATGGCGTGGATGCTATAGCTGCTATGAGTTTCAGGCAAGAAACTTTAGCGGCGGGTGAAGAGGAAGAGTTTTTTGTTCTGCTTGGGTTGACCAATCAGGATGATGAACAGGCCATATTTTCCCGTTACAATGACACAACTAAGTTTGAAGAAGCCTTTGCTAAGACTCGTGTATATTGGTCTGAATTGACCCACCAGGTTGCATTTGATACGGGTCAACCAGACTTTGATGAGTGGACAAAATGGTTAGCATTCCAGTTAAAATGTCGTCAGATTTATGGCAATAGCTTCCTCCCGGATTTTGGATATGGGCGAGGGGGAAGAGGATGGCGTGACCTTTGGCAAGATTTATTATCCATCTTTCTGGTTGATCCGGAGAGTGCTCAATTCGAAATTATCAACAATCTCAAAGGGATTCGGATAGATGGGAGCAATGCAACCATCATTGGCAACCGGCCAGGTGAATTCAAAGCAGACCGCAATAACATCCCACGAACCTGGTGTGATCATGGAGCCTGGCCCCTGTTTGCACTCAATTTCTATATCCAACAAAGCGGTGATTTTTCAGTCCTCTTACAGGAGATTGAGTATTGGAAAGATATGTTTGTGTTCAGGAGCAAGGATCGAGACAAGGAATATTCTGAAGAAGATGGAACGTGGCTGCTCACCAAGTCTGGTGACATATACCAGGGTTCTGTATTGGAGCATGTGTTGATTCAGCAGTTATCGGCTTTTTTCAATGTTGGAGAACACAATATTCTGTTGCTTGAAGGTGCTGACTGGAACGACACATTGGATATGGCCCGGAATCGTGGCGAATCTGCTTGCTTTCAGTCGTTTTACGCTGGGAATTTTGGCATTTTGATCAATCTGCTGGAGACATTGAAAGAGCAAGGGATTCAGTCAATTTCTCTGCTCGAAGAGGTGTTGGTCTTGTTGGATCGTACCATGTCACAAACAGGCATCGACTATGACCGTGTTTCTGAAAAACGTGAGCTGATCAATCGTTTTTTTGAAACGGTTAGAAACCGTGTTAGTGGGACCAGGAAGGAAGTACTCATTGGTGAATTGATTGCTGACTTGTCGGCAAAAGAGTATCACACCAAGCAAAAGATCAGAACCCAGGAATGGATTCAAACTGAAGATGGAGGTTTTTTTAACGGGCACTACGATGACCAGGGAACGCCCATGCACGGAAAATATCCTGAAGGTTGGAGAATGGATCTTACTTCACAAGTCATGCCTACTATGTTTGATGTGGCAGATGATGAGCAAGTTAAAGCGCTATATCAGTCAAGTAAAAAACATTTGGGACAGGCTGGTGATCCTGGCCTGAGGTTATGCACCCCTTATCCCGAGTTCGACATGAATATTGGACGAATTACAGGATTTGCCTATGGATACAAGGAGCATGGCAGCAAGTGGATGCAACAGAATATAATGTTCATGTATGGGCTCTTTCACCGCAATCAATTTGATGCTGGTTTTTCCTTGTTCGAAGATATCTTTTCACTTTGCGATGATTCAGCCAGTTCAAGAACCTTTCCTGGAATCCCATCGTATTATGAGCCAGATAATCGTGGCGCTTACATGTATTTAACTGGATCTTCGACCTGGATCTTTTTAACCCTGGTTGCACAAATTTTTGGTATACGAGGGCAGGACGGAGATTTATTGATCAATCCGAAAATCTCACCCTGGTTTTTCGACAACAAAGGAGAGGCTAGTGTCTCATTGCATTTTAGAGGGCAGCCCATTAGATGTAGTTTTTACAACCCGAAAAACCATCCGGTAGGAGAGTATAAAATTACCCGGATTACGATCAATGACCAGTCCTATTATTCAGGACATGAGCATTCAGTGCTTGTAGGTTTTAACGAAATTAAGACAACAGGGAAGGGCTATTCTCAGATTCATGTTTTTTTAGGTTGAATCGATGTCCCCGGAAAGCCTGTCAGTCTATCCTCTTGACTGGCAGGCTTTATTTGAATCTATCACAACCTTTCTGGATTTCCCGCCAGAAAGGTCTTAATTTGACGGATAGCCCGCTTTGTTTCTGGAAGTGGAAAAAGAAGCCAGTCGTGTTGCATGCCTCGATATTCAAAGAACTGGAAGTTTGCCTTGACTTGCTGACTCAGTTTTTGGAGGTGCAGGCATTCAGGATGAAACAATTCGTTGCTTCCAAAGAAAACAGCTACAGGTGGGAGCTTTACAAAACGTCCATTAATTGGAGATAACAAATAGGAGTTCAGGTCACCTCCTTTACTATACAGCGAGGCACAATAATCCAGGAAGTCAGGAGACAGGAGATAATCATCTATTTTATCTGTTGACCCAGCAGAAAGGCCCTGGCTTAAATCTAGCCAAGGGGATAGTAAAACGATTTTTTGCACTTGATGAGAGATCCTGTTTTCAACCAGGCTTTGAGCAAAGGAGAGTGCCAGTCCTCCACCAGCTGAATCCCCTATAAGGATAAATTGGTCTTCTGGATAGCGATGGCAGAGCGATTGATAGGTGTTGCCAAGCCATCTGTGCGTGTTTTGATAATCTGACTCTGGGGCCAGTGGATACTGAGGAATGGTTATCCTGCAATTCAACTCTTTTATAAGTTTAGTGATTAGCCACCAGTGTCCGCTTGTAATCTCAAGAACGTATCCTCCACCATGAAGAAAAATGATGTGGGTATTTCCGCTTGTTTTCTGGGGATGCAGGGTAACGACCATCCGCTCATCAATGTAGTTCTGGTCAAACCTAGTGGTTTTTCCAATCCATTTGGGTACAAAACCGCTGGGTTTTCGCCTGGGATTATGGGCTCTTTTCCGGGTTCTTTTCTTTTGACCACTGAGACGAAATAGTTGAGCCAGGAGTCTGGATTGGATACTGGGCATGATGCTAACTAGTTGTGCTATGAAACTAAACATAATATCAACAATATTCTGCACCATTTTACACATTCATCCACTAGTGCCTTCATTGAAAAATTGATACTTTTATTTCATGAAATCAACCCAACTATCCTACTTTGTTTTGATTCTGCTTGCCATATTATGGGCCTCATGCACTACAGAACTTAAAAACCCCAACGTTTTATTTATCATATCGGATGACCTAACAGCAACCGCTGTTTCCTCTTTTGAAGGAGACATTTGCCAAACCCCCAACATTGATAGGTTGGCTGAAGAAGGAGTACGTTTTAGCATGGCCTACTGCCAGTACCCGGTTTGCGGACCATCAAGAGCTTCGCTGATGAGTGGCTACTACCCAACCGCCACAACGACGTATGGCTATGTGAGTGGGCGGAAGAATATCGGTCCTGACCGCAAAATGCTACCCGAACTATTCAAAGAAGCGGGCTATTATACAGCTCGAGTAAGTAAAATCTTTCACATGGGTGTACCTATTGACATTGAGAAGGGTACAGATGGAACTGATGATCCGGCATGCTGGCTTGAGAAATTCAACAGCCAGGGACCGGAATGGACAGCCAAGGGAGATGCGGAGCTGGTGCAGGGCAATCCTGACGGAACGATTGAACGGAAAGGCGGCAACGTGATGACTATCGTGCAGGCTGATGGGGATGATTTGGTGCATTCTGATGGAAAAACAGCTGAAAAAGCTTGTGAATTGATTCGTTTACACAAAGATGAGCCCTTCTTCATCGCGGTTGGCTTTGTTCGTCCGCACGTGCCTTTTGTGGCACCTAAGAAGTATTTCAGTGATTACCCATGGGAAAATTCCATCCTGCCGGAGGTGATCGAAGGAGACTGGGACGACATTCCCAAACGGGGTATTAATTATGTCACCAGTGTAAATGGCAAGATGGATGAGGAAGATGAAAAGAAAGCCATAGCGGCTTACTATGCCTCAGTGGCCTATATGGATGCGCAGGTCGGAAAAGTGCTTAATACACTCACGGAAGAGGGTCTGGAGGATAATACCATAGTCGTTTTCACATCTGATCATGGTTTTCACCTGGGCGAGCATAAGTTTTGGATGAAAGTTAGTTTACACGAGGAGTCGGTTAAGGTTCCATTAATAATAAAAGTTCCTGGAGGTAAGTCTTCAGCAGTATGCACTTCATTTACTGAGTTGATTGATTTGTATCCTACTTTGGCTGAGTTGGCTGGTTTGGAGTATTCTGAACATGTTCAGGGGATGAGTTTGGTCGAGACCCTGAAGAATCCTGAATTGTCGGTTAGAGATGTAGCCTTTTCAGTCACACAGGGCGGAAGAACATTCTTGCTAAGAACTGATCAATATGCTTATATTCAGTACGATGAAGATGCCGGCTCAGGAATCGAGTTATTTGACATGAAAAAGGATCCTGAACAGTTTCATAATCTCGCAATAAACCCTGATAATGCTGCACTCGTCGAGAAGTTTCAAGCCAAGTTAAAAACCAAACTGACCGAGGTCAGAACCAATGACCTGGGTATTTCGTATTAGTATCATCATCAAATAGTTTTATATGAAAAGAATTCTAACTGTACTTCTAGGTACAACTTTATTGAGCCTGGCTGTAACTGCCCAAGGCACTAGATTATTGAGACAGCCTACGATTAGTAATACCCATGTGGCTTTTGCCTATGGGGGTGATATTTGGGTTGCTGATCTCATAGGAGAGAATGTTAAACGCCTAACCAGCACACCCGCAGTAGAGTCAAACCCACATTTTTCACCTGATGGGCAAACCATAGCCTTCAGTTCAAATCGCTTTGGCGCCAGTGCAGTTTATACGGTTCCCATAGTCGGAGGAGAAGCTAAACGCCATACCTGGCACCCCAGCTCAGCTATTGCAAGGGGTTGGACGAATGATGGACAGCACATTTTGTTTGCCAGTTCCAGGGATGTGGCTCCCGGTAGGGTAAACCGCTTATGGACGGTTCCCATATCTGGCGGGCCAGCGAGTCTTTTACTTGCTCAATGGGGAAATGATGCTGATTTCTCTCCTGATGGCAAACATGTTATACTCGACAAGATGTCGAGATGGGATGTTGAATGGCGGGCCTATCGGGGAGGTCAGAACACTCCATTGATCATTCTCAACCTGGATGATTTGAGTGAGATCTTGTTGCCGAATGAGAAAACAACCGATATTGAGCCCGTATGGGTAGGTGACCACATTTATTTCCTATCGGATAGGGATTGGACAGCCAATATTTGGTCTTATGCAATAGCTAGTGGTGAGCTTAAACAAGTCACCAAGTTTAAGGGCACAGACATCAAGAACCTCAACGCGCATGGTCAAACCTTGGTCTTCGAGCAAGACGGTTATATACACACACTGGATACACAAAATGGAAAGGTCAAACAGCTAAATATTACGGTTATCGGAGATTTTCCATGGCTTGCTGAAAAATGGGAAACAGTGACTAACCGAGCCAGTTCAATTGGGATTTCTCCGACGGGTAAGCGAGCCATTATGGAAGCCCGTGGCGAGATTTTTACCGTACCTGTTGAACATGGTGATGCAAGAAACATTACCCAAAGTTCAGGAGTTGCTGACCGCGCTCCCATGTGGTCTCCAAAGGGCGATCAGATTGCCTGGTTTTCTGATGAAGATGGGGAGAACTATACCCTTAAGATAACTACCCAAGATGGATTTTCTGAAGTGAAAACTATCTCCATTGGGGTTTCAAAAATGGCCTGGGAACCTGAATGGTCTCCTGATGGAAAGTACATTGCCTTTGTTGACGATGATGTGAGAATCAGAATTGTTGACCTGGAGAAGGAAAAACTTACTACAGCTGATGTTGGTGGAACCAACATGCAGCGTGGCAGAATGGGCATTACCTGGTCGCCCGATTCTAAATGGCTGGCTTATACCAAGACTGGGGATAATAACTTTGGCAGGATCACTGTATACAACATAGAGTCTAAGGAAACTCATCCTATAACCGATCCGTTTGCTGATGCATCAGCACCATCCTGGGATCGAGATAAAAAACATTTGTATTTTCTGGCTAGCACCAACGTTGCACTTGGAAGTGGTTGGGCGAATACCAGTTCTATGACGGCTGACCCAACTTACGCTGCTTATATTGTGAATTTACGAAAGGCTGATCCGACGCCTTTTAGCTTGCGGAGTGACGAAGAAAAGACCGAAGACCGAAAACCGAAGACCCAAGAAAAGACCAAAGAAGATAAGACCAAAGAAGATAAGGTCAAAGGGGGTAAGGAAGGTGAAAAGGATGAAAGTAAAGATGAGAAGAAGGATGAGGGGATGACGATTGATTTTGATGGGATTGAGCGGAGGATTATGGCGTTGCCGATGCCTGTGAAAAGTTATGTAACTACATTGAGTGGACCTGCTGGATCTGTTTTTATTGCTGAGCGGGATATGGCGACCTTTAGTACTAAGCTGCAGAAGTTTACTCTCAAAGATCGCAAGGCCAAAGAATTTCTGGCTGGGATGCGTCAGGCAGTGATCTCGGCGGATGGCAAGCAGATGTTGGCTCAGGTGGGTAGTAGCTGGAAGCTGATCCCAACTGCTGGAGCCTCTGGTAAGGGAGGAAAAACTGTTAAGGTAGATCTTCGGATGAAGTTGAACAGGATGGATGAATGGAGTCAGATCTTTGAAGAAGCCTGGCGTCATGAACGGGATTATTTTTACGATCCTGGTTTACACGGCCGTGATTGGGACAAAGTGTACACCCGTTATGCTCCTCTGATTCCTTTTGTCAAGCACCGGGCTGATTTGAACTATATTCTTGACATGATGAATGGGGAATTGTCTGTCGGGCACAGTTTTGTTGGTGGTGGAGACTTGCCCAAAATTGAGCGTTCTTCAAGTGGATTGCTGGGAGCGGATTTAGTGGCTGAGCAAGGCTATTGGAAGATCGACCGGATTTATACGACAGAGAGTTGGAATCCGGGACTGAGTTCTCCACTTGATCGTCCAGGAATCAAAGTCGAAGAAGGAGATTTTGTGGTTGGCATTAATGGGAAAGAGCTAACTGCCGCCGATAATTTGTACAAGGCCCTCGATGGAACATCTGGTAAGCAAACCATACTTCATTTTAACAAAGAACCAAAATTTGAAGGGGCAGAAAAAGAGACCATCAAACCCATAGGAAGCGAGAGTGCCTTGCGCACCCGTGCCTGGGTTGAGGACAATCGGCGACTGGTTGATGAGCTTTCAGGCGGACGTTTGGCCTATGTTTGGGTTCCCAACACCGGAGGCCCGGGGTTTGTTAGTTTTAATCGTTATTTCTTTGCCCAACAGGATAAAGAAGGTGCGGTGATTGATGAACGTTTCAATGGAGGTGGTTTATTGGATGATTACATGGTTGATTTAATGACTCGGAAGCTCAGGGCTGGATTAACCAATGAAGTGCCTAAGGGAAAGCCATTCAGGTTACCTGCGGGGATCCTGGGACCAAAAGTATTGTTGATTAACGAAATGGCTGGCTCTGGTGGAGATTTCTTCCCCTGGGTATTCAGGCAGCAACAGGCTGGCCCACTAATTGGTGCTTGTACCTGGGGTGGACTGGTAAAATCTTCTGTTCATTATGGATTAATTGATGGGGGATCTGTGACGGCCCCCGACAATGCGGTTTATGATCCGATCAATGGTAAATGGGTGGCAGAGAATGAAGGTGTACCACCTGATATTGCTGTTCGACAGGATGCAAAATCCTTGTCTTTAGGAAAAGATCCTCAGCTAGAAAGAGCTATTCAGGAATTAATGAAACAA
>CAYUGX010000046.1:0-20314 GCA_964444375.1 uncultured Porphyromonadaceae bacterium
TAATTCCCAAAATTCCTGAGATTTCATCACAGTCTTGTCCTTGAATTTAATTGAAGGATATGACCATGATGAAATCTCAGGAATTTTGGGAATTACTGCTTCCACTTCAAGAGCCCAATTATCTCGAGGAAAACAAAAGTTATTGCAGTTATTAAACTAATAAGAACCCCGAACCATGGATCAATTAGAAAAAATGATGAAAGAAAACAAGGAGTTCTTCTCGGATGCGCAACCAGCTGAAGGCCACTATGAAAGATTCGAAAGACGTCTTCAGCAGCAGCAATCCAGACAAAAAACAATAAGAATCGGTTGGCAAGTCAGTCGAATTGCTGCAGTTGGGATTCTGGTGATCATGTCAGGTCTATGGGTGAGTAGTCAGTTCAACAATAACCAATCGAGCATTCCTCTTGGTGCCGTTAATTCAGAGTATCAGCAGGTAGAATACTATTACACCACCCAAATAGCAAGTCAAGTTGATCAACTCGAAAAATCAGAATGGATAGCAGATCCAGAGTATAAAAAAGCAATGATTCAGGAAGTAGAGGCGATGGATTCGATATACCAAGCCTTACAAGAAGAACTGGGGGCTAATCCAGATGACGAAAGAATCATTCAAGCCATGATCCAACATTACCAAACTAAGTTGCAAGTAATTCAAAACATATTGACGCGGGTTCAACAAATCAACGAAATAAATAATCAAAACATACAAGAAAATGAAAATGAAAGCTTTGAACTGTAGAGTCTTCTTAACTCTTTTGTTGTCATTGGGATTCGCCCTTGGCACTCAAGCAAAAGAAGTAAAGAAAGAGTTTAAAAAAGATTTCAACATCTCTAAAGGAACGGTACTGCAATTTGACACAAAGTTTAGTCAATTATCTGTTATCAATTGGGATCAAAACAAAATGGCTTGTTCAGTTAGCATCAAGGCTGAACACCCTGACGAAGAAGTAGCGAAGAAATTGCTGAGTTACATTGAAGTGTCAGTTGAACAAGAAGGCAGTGAAGTTATTGTCGAAACTGACCTTGATGATAAAATATCTAAACTGAGCCTCACCAAAAACAAAAAATTTGAAATCCAGATCACTATACAGGCACCTAGCTGGATAAATGTGATGGGAGAAAATAGTTTTGGATCGTTAATATTTGAAAAGATTGATGGCGATATATCGATTGAAAATGATTACGGCTATTTTGAGGCAGATGAATTAAGCGGAAATTCGATTGAACTTGAATTGGCTTATGGTGATGGTCATGTGGCTAAGATGAGCGATGCAATTGTGTCAGTTGATTATGGAAGTTTAGCCATCAAAGAGGCCACCTCATTGGATATCGAAGTAGATGCGGGAAGTTTAAAAATAGGGTCAGTACTAGAATTGAATGCCGAAATTGACAAAGGCGAGTTAAAAGTAATAGAGTTACCAGCCAATTTTACTGAGGCTACTATTGAATCCGATATGGCTGATGTTCAGATTGGAGTAAATAAAGACGCTGGATTTACACTTTTCGCCGAAATGGACAAAGGGAATATAGATTTACCCAATGCTCTTGAGAATGTGGAGAAAACAAGAGATAAACTCGATCTTGAAGTTGAAGCAAACTACGGATCAGGAGAATCATCTATAACCTTGGAAGGAACGATGGGCAATATTGCTCTGTCTATTAGGTAACTGCTGCCGTTACCACAACTGTGCTTACCACAGCTGCTTGCATTTCTTCGATTGCCTTTGTAACTGCGGCGCCAAATTGATTTGCTCGGGTCAGGTTCTTTATCCTGGTCTGGGCTTTTTTTAGTGTCTCCTTCTCGGTGTACAAAACTGAAAGTAATTTAGAGGATTCCAATATGGCAAGTAATGCCAGATCCGCCTCCAGGGTAATATGTTCAGCCTCGAGCATTTGGATTAATTCGGCTCTAAACTTCTTTTCAGGATTGGGGTTATAGGTGGGATATCGATAATAGGTGAAAAACAAAAACCGTCGCTTGACTTTATTGAGCACTCCTGCATTAACTAAATCTCTAATGATAAAACCTTTATAACGACCAGCCTTTTGACTGACTCGAGAAACCCAGTATTTAAGTGTTTTAGGTTTTCTACTGCCTTTAATCAATTGAACTACATCTCGGGTGACAATCCTTTTGGGATTCATGGGTTTGTCAATGTACACTTTTGAATGCCTAACCGATATTGACTTATCCAGCATCATTTCTAGTAATATGCATGCGGCTAACCCGAAGGCAAAATAGTAAGATCCTTTCTCTCGACTACCTGTCTCATCGTCGATCGACAATAAAACATACTTTTCTTTCAGACTAATTTCCATAATGAAATTAACTTTTCAGGTGATCAATTGTATTTAAATCAAAAGTAATAAATCATCATTATGATCAGTATATCCAAACCACCAAAAGCTATAAATGAGGCTGTAAGATCGTATGCACCCGGTACCGAAGACCGAAAACGCCTACAAGAAGCTTTGTTAGAATTAAAATCCAGACATCTTGAGATCCCCATGATCATTGGGGGCAAAGAGATTCATACGAAGACTCAAAAGGAGATCAGGGCTCCTCATGATCACCAACAGATTTTAGGCACCTATCACGAAGGGGATCGAAGCCATGTACAGGCTGCCATAGTAAATGCACTGGAGGCTCGAGAGAAATGGGCCAATACACCATGGGAACACCGAGCAGCCATCTTCATGAAAGCGGCCAGTCTCATATCAGGGCCATTTCGCTATAAAATAAACGCCGCCACGATGTTGGCCCAGTCAAAGAATGTTTTTCAAGCCGAGATTGATGCCGCTTGTGAATCCATCGATTTCCTCAATTTCAATGTTGAATACATGGCTGAAATCTATTCGGTTCAGCCCGAATCATTAGAGCTAACATGGAACCGTCTTGAGCAAAGGCCGCTTGAAGGTTTTGTATTTGCTGTGAGCCCGTTCAATTTTACCTCTATTGCTATGAATCTGGCTGCAGCACCTGCCCTCATGGGCAATGTAGTTGTTTGGAAACCATCGCCTTCACAGGTCTATTCAGCAAAAGTAGTCATGGATATTTACAGGGCGGCAGGCCTGCCTGATGGGGTTATCAATATGGTCTTCGCAGATGGCGCAGACGCTGCTGATGAAGCACTATCTCATCCTGATTTTGCTGGGATACACTTCACAGGAAGTACTGAAGTCTTTAAGTCAATGTGGAAGACTGTTGGCGACAATATGAGTACATATCGATCTTTTCCGAGATTGGTTGGTGAAACTGGAGGTAAAGATTATATCCTAGCGCATCCGTCAGCCAGGGCAGTTGAAGTAGCAACAGCCATTTCACGTGGGGCTTTTGAATATCAAGGGCAAAAATGCTCGGCAGCTTCCCGGGCTTATATCCCAGCCAATTTGTGGCCAGAAATCCAATGTCATTTAATGGATGATCTGCGACAGTTCAAAATGGGTTCACCTGAAGATTTCACCAATTTCATCAACGCAGTAATTCACGAGGGAGCCTACAACAAACTGGTCGATTACATTGATCGGGCCAAAAATGATCCTCGGGTAGAAGTAATAGCCGGTGGACAGTACAGTAAAGATCAGGGATTCTTTATCGAACCAACCGTATTGCTGACCACCGATCCAGATTATGAAACCATGCATACCGAATTATTTGGTCCGATTATGACAATCTATGTTTATGAACCTGGTCAATTTGACCAAACACTTGAACTTGTCGACAGGACGTCACCATACGGACTGACAGGAGCCATTTTTTCCAGAGATCGATACGCCATTGACCAGGCAAGCAGAAAACTGGTCAATACTGCCGGTAATTTTTATATCAATGATAAACCAACCGGAGCTGTTGTTGGAAATCAACCATTTGGCGGATCCCGTGCCTCTGGAACAAATGACAAAGCCGGTTCAATGCTCAACCTCCTTCGTTGGGTTTCACCTCGAACAATCAAAGAATGTTTCCTTCCACCTGAAGATCATACCTACCCCTTTCTCCAGGATCAATAAGTCGAAATAGTAATTTCAATATTTTGGGTGTAAATTTGAGCCATGGGTAATCCAGAGCTCAAAATAAGGAAAGGCAAAGAGTGGTTTCGTTTGGATAATGCGGCAAAGATCTATCCCGCAACAACCAATAATGTTAGAACCCAGGTATTTAGAATTACACTTGAACTTAATCATGCTGTTAAAATAAGTGACCTTCAAACAGCACTTTCACAGACTTTGAACCAATTCCCATATTTCCGATCCGAATTGAAAAAAGGGTTCTTTTGGTATTGGCTTGAATCATCCGACACGGAACCTCTAATCCAATTGGATGAGGGACCCCATTGTCGAAGGTTCAGAATAGAACGTAAAGGGCATCTATTGATGCGGATTCTGGCCAGAGGCCGTTCAATTTCAGGGGAATTCATGCATGTGTTAACAGATGGTGGTGGTGCACTGGTTTTCCTTTTGGCGATGGTTGAAAAATACGCGAAGCTATGTGGACAGGATATTAACCCATTGCAACATATTATCGACCTGACCACCACGAAGGAATCAGAATTATACGAAGACAGTTACAAAAGATACTTTAGACGTGAGTTACCTCGTCCAATAAAGCTAACAAAAGCTTACCATTTGCCCTTAAAAACCCCCCGTCGACCAGATTTTACTATTCTTCAGGCTCAAATGGATTCAAAGACGCTGATCAAGAAAGCAAAAGCCCAAGGCGTTTCTCTTACCGTTTACTTTGGTGCCATTTACCTATTCTGTCTTCAGAACATATACTATAGGTACCAGAAGAAGAACGGGAAACATCGTCGTCCGATTCTTCGTGTAGAAATTCCCATTAATCTTCGGAGCGTTTTTCCCTCAAAAACTTTACGAAATTTTGCGCTGTTTGTCATGCCCGAAATTGATGCCCGGCTCGGACCTTACACCTTTGAGCAAATCTTGAAAATCGTTCACCACTACATGCAGCTGGAAACCGAACCAATACAAATTCAACGGATTATCACACGCAATGTGGCCAGTGAAAAGAACGTATTGGTCAGAGCCATACCTCTGATACTAAAGGTTATCGTATTGAAGGCCGCCTTCAAAAATGCCGGACCTAACTTATATTCAGGTGTTTTGACAAATATGGGTAACATCCGGTTTACGGATGCAACTGCTGATTTCATCCAAAGCATCAGAATAACGGCCCCACCGCCTGATCCCATGCTGAGAATAAATTCAGCTCTAATCAGTTATAATAATAATATGGTTCTCACCTTTGGCAACCAATCAAATTCCAAGGAGTTTGAACAAGAATTTATCAAGTTTCTTCAAAATGAAGACATTCAGGTCTCTGTGTTAAAGTAATAGTTATGCCCATTTGTAAGAATTGTGAAGTCGAATTCGATACCAGTCTGATCCATTGCCCCCTTTGTGATACTCCACAAGGACAAGAGAATCACAAATTTGACGCCAACACTCAGGTAAGGTATAATCCTGGCTATGAACCCCTTACTTCAAAAGAGAAATCCAGAATATTTTGGGAGGTAGCTGGTCTGTTTCATTTTTCGGCTCTGGTCGTCGTTTTGCTGATTGATCTAATTCTCACCAAGAGAATCGGTTGGTCGAGTTTTGCAATGACCAGCCTGGTTACTTCGTTCATTTACATTACCTTAATCGTATTTACGACACGGAAACTGTGGCTTTTCTTGGGGGGGTTATTTCTGAATACGGTTGCCTTGTTATTGCTACTGGATTTTTTTGATGGCGGGATCAACTGGTTTCTGGCAGGACTTCCAATAGCCGGTTCTTTTGTTTTTCTGCTTGGCCTGGTTATGGCGTTTATTTACTATTCTAAAGAAAAAGGATTTAATATTATTGCTTTTGCAGCGATTGCCATCGGTATCTTTTGCATATCAGTCGAAGTCATTATTCGTTTGAATGCCGGTCAAGCATTATCCCTTTCGTGGTCAATCATTGTGGCTACTGCCTTGTTACCTTTTGCTCTTATTCTTCTCTTTATGCATTACCGCCTAAAAAGAGGGACGAGCCTTCGAAAATTCTTTCACCTTTAATACCACAATTGCTACCTTTGATTCATGGCGAATAGGCGAATAAGAGGATTACTTGAAATAATCAGCAATAAGTTTGTGATTACCTTACTCATTTTCACAGTCTGGTTAATCGTATTTGATCAGCATAATCTCATCGATCGCTTCAGATCAAAACGTCATCTCAACCAATTAATCAAAGACACAGCATTTTACCACAATAAGATTCGAGATGATAAACAAAGTATTTTGCTGCTGGAAACCGACAGGCAAAGTCTAGAAAAATTCGCCCGAGAACGATATCTGATGAAGGCTCCTGGTGAAGATGTTTTCATCATCATGAAGAAATAAGCTCAATAGCTCTGTTACGAGACCTGAAAATCCCCGAGACTTTTTTGCGTAGTTTGAAGACGATTTAATATCTCCTTTTTGTCTCGAGAACAACCATGGCATTCGATCTCATTCAAGAAATGAGACGCGGTTTCAGTTACAGGTTTGGCTTCGGTAATTCCTTGATGAACATTCAAATACCTGATCATTTGAAAACCATCAAGCTCCCGCCAAAGCCATTTGCCAAATGATTTAGAATCCCCAGCCTGGCTTGCTGCCCTTTTAATTCGAGCCTCCCAGTCGAGTGTGGTTACGACAGGCTTTTCGTTCCAATTCACGTTGAACAATTCGCCTGCATCCGGCAGGGGATAAGTAAGGTCTTGAATTTGGGTTAATACCTCTCGGAGGTCGCAAAACGCGCGCCAGCTGTACTTTGTGAATCCTTTGCTGTGTTTTTGACTATACTCCCGAATAAAGGGACCAGTACCAAAAAGTACGCGATCTGAAGGCCTGTCGGCAGGATAGACCCGTAGAGAATTCAATTCCCAGAGACCACCTTGTTTGAAGCACTTTTGGAGAAAGTAAAAATCTTCACCAGACTGCTGAATCCCCATTCCGCCAACCTTCACATAGGTATTTGCACGAGTCCCAAAAGCAGATCCTAAAGAATGGATCGCCCCAGGATACCCGGCCCATCGTAGAGCCAACTTAGTCAGCCATAGGTAAATCTCATATTCGAGGATTGCCTGGCGATAAGAAACAGACTGACTGGCATACCGGTCTTGATGCTCAAAATAACATACATAGCTGCTTAGATCAGGATAGGATTGACAAAGTTCAAAGAGCCTTGAAAAATAGTCCGGCTCCACTAAAGTATCGGCATCCAGTGATACAATTATTCCTTGTGGCCTATCCAATTGTTGAAAGCGGTAAACGGCCTCATCCATGCCGATCTTCCGGGCTAAACCCGGTCCTGCCTTACCCTTAGGCAAATCGCCTGCATTGATCAGGAGGGTCGACCAGTTGCCCAAGGTTTGATTCACTCGCTGATCAATTGCCTCAATCGTGATCTCATTTTGGACCCTTATCGGCTCAGAATCTGCTTCACTTTGATTGATCACCAGAATAATTTCACCTGAAAATTGACCAGGAAGGGTTCGTTCGATTGAGTCCAGGGTCAGATGCAAATCCGGTTCATTGCAGACCGGTATAACCACCATAAAAAAAACATCTGGATCTGGAGTCTTTTCAATCACCCCGGATCCAGATGCATATCGTTCAAGATATGTCTTGGCAAAACTCACTTCGCCGCCATGTGTTCGGCGTTCAGCCCTGCTAAAATTTCTTTTGTAATATTCATATACCCCTCGGCATACAACAACACACCACCGGCTGATTGTGAAATGATCAGATTATACTGGTAATCTTTATTGTACTTGGCCACATAATCCATCACGGCGTCATATACCTGCTGGTTCATGTCTTGCTCGTCCCTGAGCAGTCTGCCTTGCATATCATTCTGCAAATTGATAAACACCTGCTGCTCCTCATTGAGCTCCTTTTCGGTTTCACGGGCATCCCATGAAGTGATCAATCCTTTTTGAACCTTGTATTGAAAATCAGCAATTTTCTTTTCAAGTTTCTCGCCTTTGCTTGCCAATTCGCTTTCAAGACCTTCCTTGTTGCTGATTAGTTTCTCTGTCAGTTCCTGAGCCAATTTGTAATTTGCCAATAATGAATCGATAAATACATACGCAACTTTTAGTTCACCACTACCCTGATCCAATACCTGTGCCTGATCTTCTTCATGATTTCCTGCATCTTTATCTCCATCACTAAAATGCAACACAAACAAGACCGCTACAGCCACGACCAATACACCGTTAACAATCCAAGAAATATTCTTCATAACTTATTAATTATCTGTTTATTATACTATCGCAATCTGAGCGGGTCAAAGGTACTAATTTTTCCCATTCATCCAATCGGGTATTGAACGGCTAGGGGGTTTTCTTCCGTACAACCAGTCATCCAGGATATAGGCTAATCGCCTGAATAAAGGAGCCGATCTCACAAATACTCTCACAATGGCATGTAAGAAGTTATCTGGATGAGAATAAGGACAAACCGCAATACATCGCCCACAGTCAGTACCTACCTTACACCAGTAAGTGAAGCATAATTCCTGATTTATGGTCCATTGAAGTGCACCATTGATCATCTTTTGGCTGTCTCTGGAAATGGCTTTTCCTGGACAAGTATCAGCGCACTTTTTGCAAATGGAGCAGAATTTCATGATTGAGCTGTCAGGTTTCCTGCTGGATCTAATAAGCGGTGCATCTGTGGTTACCACGCCGATTCTGACTCGAGGCCCTAATCTAGGAGTCATCAATATTCCCATTCGACCAATCTCACCCAATCCGGCATCCCTGGCAATTTGTGGACAACGAACCTGATACTTCCCATCTATATGGGCCATAGAAGAAAAACCCAGATTACGAAGTAATGCCGCCAACTGAACCGCAATAATCCCAGCTTGCAGGTATTGATTAGAAGATTCCAGGATGATAGGTGACCTTGGAGATGCCGCCACCCGTGCAAAATCCATTTCAACTGTAAAGGCGATGGCATACTGATGGGTGTTTTTGGTGGATTGACCATAATTATGTGCACGGCCACCAACTGTATACAGATGCCTGGATTTCAGCTCAGTAACCCCAATAGAATGACAACCCATTTCATTCGCCCAGTGCGTAATGAAGTTTGTTAGTTCTGAAGGAGATCGGTCAGTCAGCGTTTGATTAACCGGTCCATCGGTTTTCGCATGTAGGCCTGATACCGTATAAAAGGTTGCATCTGCCGCCGGAAATAACAAAGAATGGTTAAAAACCGATTGATTGTTCAACAAACCCGGGGCACTACGCCAGGCCTGATCCGGTAGGTGATGATCAGGAAATGTTTTGTAATAGGTGTCGAATCGTTCGGTACCGGGTACCAATTCAGCCCGAGAGAACATGATGTTGCGTTCATCTATTCTTCCTTCATGATCGAAATCAAAAATGGCTTCTTTCTCCTTCCATGGGGTGACTATAATACCTGCACCAATGAAGAGAACCACGAAAACCGCATTAAATACGATTAGCCAACTAGACACAAAAAAATAAACCAATAAGCCGGCTGCAACCAATGCCAACAGAACAAGACCCAATCTGCCGGCAGCACGCTTCTCACCTTCAAAAAGAGAAATAACGATGGCATATGTAATGCCTCCTGTCAAGAAAAGAATCAAAACAATCGCAACAATATACATCCAAACGGGTTCTTCCATGATTCATTTACTTCGCCTCCATGCCCTTCTGCATGGAATACCTGGAATAGGAGTCAAAGGGCTAAATTTAAATTTTTTTAACCAAATAATATATTCAGGTGATAAACATCATTTAACGCATTTCCATTCACCAGTATTTTTGGATCGCATTAATTGGTGAATCAAATAGAATAGAACATGTATAAAATCACAGAACACCCTATTCTACCTATCCCAAAGGAGAAGGAGATCAGTTTTGGCTATGCGGGCAAAACTGTAGTAGGAGAAGCAGGTCAATCCATTGCTGCTGCTTTGCATCAGGCTGGTCATCCAGTACACAGCCATAGTCTGCAGGGGCGTAATCGCAGTTTGGAATGTGGGATTGGAAAATGCGGTGCCTGTGAAATGTTAGTCGACGGCGAAGTAAAACGAATTTGCATCACACGAGTCGACGATGTTGAAGAAGTCAGAGAAGTACCTAAGGACCACAGACCTGAGGCCACCAACTATAAAAAAGATACTCCAAACAAAGTCTACCGCACCACGGTAGCGATCATTGGAGCTGGTCCAGCAGGTTTGGCTACCCGTGAAATCCTGAATGACCACGGTATCGATAATCTGGTCATCGATAATAATGATAAAATTGGTGGGCAATTTCTCATGCAAACCCACCAATTCTTCTTTTTCGAAAAAGAGAAGAAATTCGGAGGAATGAGGGGATTTGATATCGCCGAAACGCTGGCAGGAGAGAACCGCGATGGAATCATGCTTGATTGCACGGTTTGGGACATCCTTGAAGGAAAAAGACTTGCGATCAAAAACATCGGCACCCAGGAGATCTTCTATGTAGATGCCGAGCAATTAGTAATAGCCACCGGTGCCGTTCCTTTCATGCCAGCATTCGAAAACGATGATGTTCCCGGGGTCTATACCGCTGCAGTAGTCCAGAAAATGATGAACAACGAGTTTACCCTGCTCGGAAAAAATATTCTGACTGTAGGTGCAGGTAATATTGGTTACCTCACCAGTTATCAGCTGATGCAGGCGGGTGCGAAGGTTAAGGCGATTGTTGAAGCCATGCCACACGAAGGTGGATTTCCGGTACAAGCAAATCGGGTAAGAAGATTGGGAATTCCCATTATCTTAAATCATCTTTAACTGAAAGCCATCCCAAACGAAGACCGAACTGGTGTCATCGGAGCTGTTGTTGCTGAAGCGAGAAACTTTGAACCAATACCGGGCACCGAGAAAACCATTATGGGAATCGATGCCATAAATATTTGTACCGGACTGGTACCAGACGATCAATTACTTATAAAGGGCAAAGGAGTTTTTGGCCGGCAAGTCTATGGTGCCGGTGATGCCATCAGAATTGGAGAAGGAACCAGTGCTGTGCTGAGGGGAAAGCAAGTTGCCTATGAAGTTCTCGAAGACCTGGGATTGAGATACAATTACGATGACTTCCTGAGCATCTCTAAAGAATACATTGATTCACAGCAACATCCGGTAAAAATCATTGATGAGCCAGAACTTCCGGATTCCAATCGGATGAATAGCAAAGGATTTGTACAAATTGACTGCTTATATGGCTTTGCATGCAATCCTTGTGAATTTGCCTGCCCACATGGGGCCATCACCAAGACATCAACCAGTACGATACCAGAAATCGACTTTGATAAATGCATTGGATGCATGGATTGTGTCTATCAATGTCCTGGCTTAGCAATTTTTGGGTATAATTTGAAAAAAGACTGGCTATTCTTACCCATTGAATACCATACTGAAGTAGGAAAAGAGGTTTACCTTGTTGATAATGATGGCCAAATATTGGGTGAAGGAATTATTGAAAAGATCCTAAAAAAACCAAATAAGACCGATGTGGCCAGAGTGAAATCTCTAACCACGCATGGGGAAGATCTGACCCAGGTCAGGGGCTTTATCATAAAAGAAATCTATCCTGATCCGGTAGAAATGGAAGCAAGCGATGACAATGGGGAAACACCAACTTATATGTGTCATTGCGACGACGTGACGATGGATGAGATTCTGGAAGTCATCGGCGAACGAAAGTTTATCAGTGTTGATGAAATCAAACATACCACCCGCCTGGGAATGGGAGCTTGTCGGGGCAAGCGTTGTATCAAACGTTTAAAAACAGCACTGTCTGGAACTGGGATCTCAATCGTAGGAGATGCAACACCCCGTGGTCCGCTTTCCAATCAAATTGGCATGGGTGAGCTCTATCCACGTCAACGTTCAGAAGAGATTCATGTGCTTGCCTCAAACAGAAGAATAACTAAACTAGAAGTACCCGCTCTTGTAGCCGGTGGTGGCATTGGTGGATCTGCACTGTTCAGGTACCTGGCAGAAGCTGGCCAGAATCCCGTTTTGATTAACTATGGCCGTGGTGCTTCATGGAGAAACATCGCCGGAGGACGTCCAAATTTCAGCTTGCCTGAATTGTCAGAGATTGCACGTGAGAACCTGCAAATATTCAAAGACTTACAAAGCATCCAAAATATTGATTTCAGGTCTATAAATTACGTGACTTTTGCCCACGATGACAACATGTATCGGGCCCTTGAAGCGTCAATGGCATGGTCTAATGCCGAAATGATTGCTCCAGGCGATTTCGAAAGTCGAATAGCTCCTGGCTTAAACAAAAATCTAAGCTCTACCTACCAGGCGGCACTCATCACTGGTGACTGTTGGCAAGCAACACCAGGCAGAGTTGTTGATTTGATCCGGTCTATCGGGATTGAAAATGGTGGACAGATTATGGAAGATTGCAAGTTGATCAATGTTACCAAGGAAGGATCTTCATACCGCGTTTTGGTTCAAACCCATGATAAAGCGTTTGTTGAATACAAAACGCCTGTCTTCATCAATGCTTTGGGCCCCGAGGGAGCTGAATTCGCACACCAGATGGGCATCGAAACAGGTATATACGCCGTAAAACATCAGGCCTTCATAACCCGAAGGCTTCCGATGCTCGGCATTAAAGGAATACCCCTTCCTATGCTAATTGACCGGAGAAAATACAAAGGGTTCTCAGCCGTGTATGGACAACAATTGGCAGAGACCGGACAAATTATCGGATGTGCCTCACCGGCATCTGATCCACAAGAATCTGGCAAAAGCCTTAAAATCAATACGCAAGATTTTCTTGAAATCGCATCTGAAGTATTTGTCAACTGGTTACCAGACCTCTCATCAATTGGATTTCAGGCAATCTGGGCTGGCTATTATGTTGAACCCAGGATGATATTGGATGTTGACAAGGGTTTATTCATCGGATTGCGTGGACAGGGTTTCATGCTCGGACAATATCTGGCTAAGCTCTATGTTGACAAACTCATGGGCAAAGGAGTTCCAGCCTATTTCGACCGTCTCAGATTGGATGGCGATGGCCTGCTTGAAAAAGCCTTTAAATAGAATTTCTACGAGGAGCTGAACAATTTCACTATCGACTTGTTCTTCCAATAAGAATGAGTCGAAATGAATAAACGTGATTTTATAAAAAAGTCCACCCTATTGAGCACTGGACTTGTTGCTGGCTTGAGTGGCATTAATGCTTCAACCACCAGAGGCGTCCTTCCATTTGGCGAAAATAGTACCTCAGGCGAGGAATATTCTCTCCCTCCACTTGAATATGCTTACGATGCGCTAGAGCCGCATATTGATGAAGCTACCATGCGTCTTCACCATGATAAACACCATGCAGGATATGTGAAAGGTTTAAATAAAGCTACAGCCAAAATCAATCACACGATTGAGACAAATGATTTTGCCTTAATCAAGCATTGGGAGCGAGAATTGGCATTTCATGGAGCTGGTCACTTTCTACATACTATTTTCTGGCAGGTTATGGGCCCAAGTCAAGGGAAAAGAAGCGATACACTGAATAAGTATATAAAGAAATCTTTTGGCTCATTTGAAAACTTTAAGAAGCTTTTCTTCAATGCAACAAAGTCTGTTGAAGGAAGTGGCTGGGGAATCCTGGCTTATCAACCTGGTGCTGATAAATTAGTCGTACTCCAGGCAGAAAAGCACCACAACCAAACCCAATGGATCTCGATTCCAATTCTGGTTTGTGACGTGTGGGAACATGCCTATTACCTAAATTATCAGAACCGAAGAGGTGACTATATAAATGGATTTATGGAAGTTATTAATTGGGAAAGAGTTTCAGAACTACTCGAGGATTTGATATAAAAAAAGAAGGCGGCTGGGAACCGCCTCTTTTTTTTCCAACTTCACCTATCAAACCCCACAATCAAGAACCACCTTACAGATAAGAAGAGTAGAGAAAATCTTTAATGCAACTTTTTACTAAATCCCTTAACGATTTGAGAAATAATCGTTTTACCTTCTACTCATTCCGTTTTCTGAGGCTAAAATATGGGCAATATTTATTCCTACCAAAACTTTTACATGAACGGCAATGGTTTTTTTTAACATATTATTAAAAAGTAGTTAAACAGCCATTGCATAACCCTGTGTTTCTGATCGTTATGGCAATCATGATTTATATCATATTGGTAGAACGATTTCGCGAATCGACCTTTTAGGTACATGGTGGACCTCATTTTCGTCTCGCCAATATTTGATATTTCCATCCACGCATTGATCTATGACCACCTCTTCAATGGGCTTGCCAAGCGCAATGACTAGTAAAATCGACAGGGTATTATCGAGGGGTAATATCCGTGTGAGTTCTTCACGTTGAATCGAACCGATCATGCAGCCACCAAATCCTTCACTCACTGCCCCCAGTAGTATTGTTTGGGCTGCTATTCCCATATCAACCTCAAAATTAGTACCTAAGCTAGTATCACCCACAATTACAATATACCCAGTGGGTCTTTCTCCTTTGACCGGTCCAGGCCAGTCACGTAAGTATCCTGCCCACGCCAGGCAATCAAAAATACGCGCATTCTCTTCTGGTTTGTATACCGTTATGAATTTCAAGGCCTGCTGATTTCGCGAGGAAGGAGAAAGACGCGCCAAGTCAATCCATTCAAGAAGTTGAACTTCTGTCATTTGGCATGCTTGATCAAAACGTCGATAACTTCTATTTCGTAACACCAAATCTTTCATATGTTCCGTTTTTTGTAAAATATGTCTTGAAATTAGCGTGATTCCTATAAAAATATACAATCTGAAGAATATATTTTTGATGATCATACTAAAACAATCACTATGTCAGCAGAACTATTAAAACAAATCGCCAACTGTGTTGAACGAGGAAAAGTCAACAAGTCAGCACCGTTTCCCCCTGATCTCAAAGACCAGGATGGAGCCGATGAACTTACCAAACAAGCGCTGGATCAACAAATACCTGCCGATCAGATTTTGGCAAACGGGCTGGTTCCAGGAATGGAAGTAATCGGTGTCAAATTCAGAGAGAATAAAGTTTTTGTTCCTGAAGTATTAATGGCAGCTAAAGCCATGACGGCGGGTATGAACCATTTACGTCCTTTCTTCCAGTCAGGTGAGGTCAAAAGAAAAGGCACCTTTATTATAGGTACTGTCTTAGGTGATCTGCACGACATTGGTAAAAACTTGCTGGGTATGATTGTAGAAGGAGCTGGATGGGAAGTTATTGATTTGGGCATTGATGTTCCGGCTGCCAAGTTTATTGAAACCCTGGATGAGCATCCACATGCTTATATTGGACTCAGCTGTCTGCTCACGACCACCATGCTCAACATGGAAAAGATCGTATCAGAAATTAAAGTTACGAAACCGGCCACCAAAGTTTTAATTGGTGGTGCTCCAGTAACCAATGATTTTAAAGATAAAATTGGAGCTGACTGGTATTCGCCCGATCCTCAAGGAGCTGTTGAATACCTGAATCAACAATAATTCCATGCTCACTCCAAGAGAAAACTTCCTTCGCTGCCTTCGAAGACAAGGCTACGAATGGATTCCTATTGATGCATGGTTATGTGAGTCGCAGGTCAGAGATTTTACAGCGCGATTTGGTTCTAAAGATTACCGGGCATTTCTGGGCCTCGATCATCGTTGGGTTAAAATCAGTGAAGAAGCAGGCAGTTCAAATCCATCAGCCTTCTATGTCAACGAAGAATTGCCTGAGACGACTGAGTTTGATGTCTGGGGAATCGGTCATTCGAAAGGCTCTTCAGCCGCATTTCATATGACCCGAATGCATCATCCGTTGAAGTACATCCAAGACGCCGAAGATTTGGTCTCATACCCCATGCCTACTTTTTCCAAAGAAGAAAATCAGGTGATGCTAAATGAGATTGATAATATCCATCAGCAGTCTCTGGCAGTTATTTGTGATTTGCAAATGACTATCTGGGAAATATCATGGTACTTACGTTCTATGGATGCCCTGATCATTGATATGATGATGGATGAAGAGAAAGCCCAGATTTTACTTGATAAAACAACGGCCTACGCATGCGACAAAGCACGTTTTTATGCTGAAGCTGGTGTCGATGTAATCTCTCTTGGCGACGATATTGGCACTCAATCAGGCCCGATGATCAGCTTAGACATGTGGGAAAAGTGGTTGAAACCACGACACAAAAAGGTGATCGAAGCTGCACGGGAGGTAAATCCGGATGTGCTGATTTTCTATCACTCATGTGGGTATTATACTCCATTTATACCCGGTCTTCTCGAAATTGGAGTGGATATATTGAACCCTATCCAACCCGAATGCATGGACTTTGATACTGTGCATAAAGAATTTGGTAACCGAGCCTCTTTCTGGGGCACATTAGGATCACAACAACTACTTCCCTTTGGTACTCCAGAAGAAATCCGGGAGGAAGTCAAAAACAGGATCACAACGTGTGGAGACCCGGGCGGAATAATTTTGGGACCTTCTCATCTGGTTGAACCAGAGGTTCCATTTGATAACCTCATCATTATGCGTGATGCAGCTCAACAATTTCAAAAATGACCACAATCATGACCGGTAAAGAACGAGTTTTAGCAACCATTAGAAATCAACCTGTTGACCGAATTCCATGGGTTCCCTTTGTTGGTTCACATGGTGCCTTCCTGATCGACCTGCCAGCTGATCATTATCTACAATCTGCCACTAATATGGTCAATGGGGTAAATGCAGCGATTAAAACCTACCTGCCGGATGGCATTCCGGTTTGTTTTGACTTGCAAATAGAAGCAGAAGCCTTAGGATGTGATTTAAGCTGGTCACCCGATAATCCACCGGCAGTTAGTTCTCATCCCCTGGCCGGTGGGAAAAAATCTGCAACTCTACCCTCGTTCAGTCAATCTTTAGGACGTATCAAACTGGTACTCGAGGCAACTCGGACAATCAGGGCTGAAAACCCTGATCTGGCATTGTATGGTTTGATCACCGGACCTTTCACCCTGGCTTTACATTTACTGGGGACGGAGATATTTATGAAAATGTTCGAGGATCCAGACTATACCCATGAGTTGCTCAATTACTGTGCTGTCGTTGGAAAGAATATGTCCACCCTATTCCTTGAAGCTGGCAGTGATGTGATCGCCGTCGTTGATCCGATGACGTCTCAGATTGGTCCAGACCAATTCGAACAATTCATTCACAATCCGGTCAGCGGCATATTTAAACACATCCGAGAGCAAAAAGGATTAAGCTCTTTCTTTGTTTGTGGACATGCCCAACAGAACATTGAGGTGATGTGTAAGTCGGGCCCAGACAACGTGTCAATTGATGAGAATATCCCACTGGATTATGTTCGTGATACCTGTCAAAAATATGGTATTAGTTTTGGTGGGAATCTTCAGTTAACTCTCGTTTTACTAATGGGGAGTCCGCTCGACTGCCAGAAACATGCTCTTGAAACAATTGAAACAGCGGGATCTCATGGTTATATCCTTGCACCGGGCTGCGATCTGCCCATGCGTACTCCGATTGAAAACGTGAAGGCCATTTCTGAATTGATTCAGGATCCGTACCAGCAAGAGGTGACACGAACGATGGAATCTAAGCCAGAAGAAATGCCCAGGTTGAATCTGGCAGAATACGGTCAAACCGATAAAGTTATTGTTGACATCATAACCCTGGATTCAGAATCGTGTGCCCCTTGTCAATACATGGTTGAGGCTGTGAAAGCCATTGCTCCACACTTCGAAGAACTGGTTGAATGGCGTGAGCATTCCATTAAAAATCTTGAGGGGGTGACCTTTATGTCATCTCTACTGGTTAAGAATATTCCAACCATTTGCATTGATGGACAAATCACCTTTGTCTCTCAGATTCCTCCCAAAAACGAGCTCACTCAGGCCATTCAGAAACGGATCAATGAAAAATTGAAACTTAGGATCCGAGAGAAACATGGTAAAGTAGTTCTTGCTGGAACCAGTGAAGAGCTGGCCAGCATGAAAGACCAGGCTGAGAAAGCCATTCTCGAATTGGGTGCACAGATTGAGATTGAAACGATTAGCGGGGCTGAAGCAGCGAGCCTCTATGGGGTCAGTAGAACACCTGCATGGATCAATATCCGTAACCGGATTAAATCTGAAGGCGCTGATCCCAGTGTTGAGGTGATGAAAGAATGGATTAAAGCTCTCCTATGAGCAAAATTCCATTCATATTGATTACCGGTTTTTTGGGCAGTGGAAAAACCAGTCTATTGAAGTACATCTTGTCGACAATCGGCAATACTTCAAGAATTGCCATTGTACAGAATGAATTTGCTCCTGGACAGGTAGACTCGTCAGAACTAAAAAAATCCAAACAGCCATTTAACCTCCTTGAGATTAACAATGGTTCAGTCTTTTGTGCCTGCCTCCTCGATGATTTTATCGTACGACTCGCTGAATTCACACAGCACTACAATCCCGAGGTTATCTTTCTCGAAGCCACGGGGCTTGCAGATCCGATTGCTTTGGCACAAATACTGCAGTCGCCAGAAGTCGAACCCCATCTCTTTCTGGCCGGTGCCATCACGGTTGTTGACTGTGTTCATTTCGAACAGTCACATCAGTACCTGAAACAGGTCAGACATCAGGTTCAAATTGCTGATCTGATCCTGTTCAATAAAAGCGATTTGAAATCACCTGATGAACAATTGCATTATCAGATCCGACAATGGAACCCGTTTGCCGGTCTGCACAACAGTAAAATGGGATTTTTTCAAGGCCTTGATCAGGTAATCATTAAACTATGGAACAGTCAAGTAACCGTATCCTCAAGATTTAAAGATGATAAGCATCCCTTAGGTACAGAACGTGCCGCCATCGGATCATGCGTCATACGCACACAAAAACAACTTAGCGTAGAGCAAATAACTGATTTCCACCAGAGGAACTTACACCAGATATATCGGATGAAAGGCTATTTGAAAGCCCAGAACAATCGATTTTTAGCTATACAGAGCATATTCAATAACCTTGAAATTAAGGAAATTGCTAACTGGTGGGGACCAACTGAGCTCATAGTAATCGGTCCGGGCATCACGCCTGGTCAAATAGCAAAAGATCTTTTAAAAACACCATCATGAATCTTACACTCCTTGAAAGACTACAACAATCTTCCATCCTGGTAAGTGACGGAGCCTGGGGAACCCTTTTGCAAGAAAAAGGCCTGCAACCCGGTGAATGTCCTGAATACTGGAATATCCTACATCCTGATCGAGTTCAAGCTGTTGCTCAATCTTATCAGGAGGCAGGATCTGACCTGATTGAGACAAATAGTTTTGGAGCGAATCGTTTCAAACTGTCTCATTACGGATTAGAAAATCAATCAATTGAGATCAACCTGAAAGCTGCCCAGTTAACCCGATCAGTCGTAGATACTAATCAACTCGTGCTGGGTTCTCTGGGACCTACAGGTAAATTACTGATTATGGGTGAAGTACAGCCAGACGAACTGTATAGTGCCTTTCGCGAACAGGCTCAAGCCCTTCAAGAGGGAGGCGCTGATGCCCTTTGCATCGAAACCATGACCGACCTTGAAGAGGCAACGATCGCAGTTAAAGCAGCCAAAGAAAATACCAACCTTTCAGTCATGTGTACCATGACCTTTGATAAAACCATCACTAACGAATTCAAAACAATGATGGGGATTAGTCCCGAACAGATGGTTGATCAACTAATTGATGCCGGGGTTGACGTGGTTGGAACTAACTGTGGCAACGGCATGGAAAATATGATTCCCATCGTGAAGGCAATTCGGATGAAGCACGCCCTCATTCCCATTTTGGTTCACGCGAATGCAGGATTACCTAAACTGATAGACGGTAAAAACATCTTCGATGAAACCCCTGACATCACAGCATCTTACGTTCCCTCACTGATTGATGCAGGTGTAAATATCATCGGTGGTTGTTGCGGCACAACCCCCAGTCACATCAAAAAGATCAAGCAAATAATTGAGCAACAAAATCCCAATTAACCACCTGCCAAAAAGCGGAGATATATTCGGGTCGTCTGTTTTGATATTTCAAATAATAGGCATGCTCCCAAACATCTAATCCGAGAATGGGTTGACCCTTCACTTCAGCCAAATCCATCAATGGATTATCCTGGTTCGGTGTGCTTGTCACTTGAAGCTTATCATCTGATTTAACTAACCAGGCCCAACCCGATCCGAAACGGGTGGCAGCCGCCTTATTAAATAGTTCTTGGAATGATTCAAATGAGCCGAAATTAT
>CAYUGX010000047.1:0-20213 GCA_964444375.1 uncultured Porphyromonadaceae bacterium
AAATCCGGCTCGAGCGTAAACTCCAATACGGAGTTTGGTCTCATCTATTCCGACGAAAAACGACTCCCGGTCGTAGATGTCATAGATGCTTTGCATGTAATCAGGATCAAACAAAGACCGGTCATAAATAAGTACTCCGGTTTCGTAATCATACCTGACAATCTTCAAGTAATATACTGGTTTGAGCAAGGCCAAACTTACACCTCCACTATAAAAATAACGTATGGAAATACCACCTTGGTCATACTTTCTAAAAATTTCGTTCTGAATACCTGTTCCAACCCGCAATGCAACAGCTTCATTGAGTTTCCCAAATACATACGATCGCCCCCAACCACCGGTATATGGGCTCTGGCTTTTGTATTCTTTGGGATGTACTAAAACACCAATTCCGCCGCCATATAACCAACTCCGTGAAGCCGATAAACGACGGGCAAACTGTACATCTCCTCCATAACCATTGGAAAACAAGGTTCCTGCAAATGTGCGTTCATTCCGGTAAAAGATCTGGGGCTGATCTTGTAATTCACCTTGAGCCCATAGGGCTGGAAACAGTGAAAACACAAACAGGATAAGGCTACCTATCCGTCTCATCGCATTCAATTTATCCTGATACTACAAATTTAATAAACAAAGGAGCTTCAGCAAAGGTTTATGGATGTATTTTCTTAACTGAATTAAATTGCTCGAAACCAATTAATTGCTGATATCTGTCTGAGAAATCATGATAATAAACAAAAACCAGATAATCATTCTCTGTTTCGTAAAAGCTGCCTTCAAAAAAGGTAGGATCTGTCTGTAGGCCAGGGCTAATTAATCGATATTGATAGTTATAGTACCCCTGCTTCAAAAGAGCAGCCAGTTCATATTGATGCCGATCAAAATTGTATTGCATCTCATATCGGGCATCAGCTCCCCACCCACTAAAGTCACCAAACAGGTATATACCACCGCTGTTTATTGGTGCATCAAACGGAAGACTGAAATGAACCTTGATATAATCTGCATCCGTGTCAGCATCCCATCCTTCGTCCCATTTAATGAAATACTTCCCATTTAAATCTTCTTCGTAAAGATAATCGCTGTTTGAACGACTTTCATCCGGTAGGAGATAAACATGATTCAGTGGACGCTCAAAACGAATAAAATCAATTCCTTCAGTGATGTATTTCAGGTTCTTGGTGTCGAAATGCCTCCATTCTCCAAGTCCGGGAAACAAATTGCCTTCTTCATAATTATATACCAATTCATCAAGGCTGGTAAAGCTGGGAAGCAAATCAAATATGGCTGTGCTAAAGTCGAAATTCTGAACCACAACAACCTGGATATTCCGGGATGGGTCATCTAGTCGTAAACCATTTAGCGAAAGCGTAAAATCAACTTCATGATGGGTGTCAAAAAACATCAGGTTATTGGTTCGTTTGGCTTCACCATTGATAGTAATTCGGTGGTCGACCAGGCAAAATCGATTGGCGAGTACCAACTGTTCTTCATCGTAATCTTCGAATACCTTTATAATATAATTACCAGGCAAGGTGGGCCGCATATCCTGATTGGGAATTGCCAATGAATAGTGGATATAGGTTTGAAGTGTATTTCGGCTAAACTCATAGTCGCGAATGATTTCCTGATGCATGCCTTCGAGGTAGTCATTCTTTATGATGTCGGTCGGTCTCCAGTTTGCATCACAGTGAACCAATGTATACGAATAGGTAATAGGCTCATCACTCAAATCATCAAAAGTTAAGACCAATGGAAGTTGGTCTTTTGTGTCAACGATGGGGTGTGAAAGCTCCCAGCCTTCGCGTATCATTCTGACTGAGCGAATACTCTCTTTATAGATTTTATCACTGAGATACTGGGGGTCTTCCTGGAGGGTTTCGATGGCTTGAATGTCTAGTGTTTTCGGGCTAAAGCTAAGATGTACAATTGGATAGATTAGTAAAAAAGTATAGAAGAATAGATACTTATATATTTTCATATGTAATGGCTTCAATTCAAAAAAAAAAGAATACTTTTGTGAATTAATTCCCAAAAACAATGCCAATGCTATGTCAAAGGTAATTAAAATAAAAAAAGGCCTTGATATCAAGCTGAAGGGGGAAGCTGAGAAGGTAACCGTAGTTGCTGATCAGGCCAAAATGTATGCCGTAAAGCCCCCAGATTTCCTTGGATTAACACCTAAACTATGTGCAAAACCCGGAGACCCCGTTAAAGTGGGCACGCCGGTGTTTTTCGACAAGTACCACCCCGAGATCAAATTCGTGTCACCAGTTTGTGGTACGGTAAAGGAGGTTCAACGAGGAGAGCGTAGACGACTTTTAGCCATTACCATTGAAGCTTCAGATTCCCAGGAGTATGAAACATTTGATGCTGGAAATCCTGCAGAAATGGAATCGGCAAAAATTCGTGAAACCTTATTAAGTTCAGGACTGTGGCCAGCCATTATCGAAAGGCCATACGGCGTGATTGCCAATCCTGAAGCCCTGCCAAAAGCCATTTTCATTTCTGGCTTTGATTCAGCCCCGTTAGGTCCTGATTACGACCTCATTTTGAAGGATCAAGAAGAGAATATGGCCACTGGTGTTGCTGCTCTAAAGAAGTTGACTGAAGGAAAGGTACACCTAAGTCTGGAAGCTGGATATCCAGTGAACAAGACTTTTGCCAATCTGAAGGACGTTGAATTCCATACATTTAATGGAAAACACCCTGCCGGTTTAGTGGGTATTCAAATTCACCACATTGATCCCATTAATAAGGGGGATGTTGTGTGGACGATCAATCCACAGCATGTTTGTCTCATAGGTAAACTATTTAAGGAAGGTAAGTTAGATCCGTCAATTGTCGTTGCCCTGGCTGGTTCAAAGGTGGATAATCCCAGGTATTATAAGACTATGATGGGAACTAACCTTGCACCTTTGCTTAAAAAACAGCTTGCTGATACCACCGATGTTCGAATTATTTCGGGCAATGTATTAACAGGCACCCAGGTTAGTCCAGATGGTTATCTTGGATTCTTCGATTGTTTGGTTTCAGTCATTCCTGAAGGCAATTATTATGAGATGTTTGGCTGGGCACTGCCTGGATTGAAGAAATTCAGCATGTCTAGAACTTTTCTTAGCTGGTTGCGACCTGGAAAACAATGGGATATTGATACCAATATGAAAGGTGGAGAGCGTGCTTTTGTTATGTCGGGTCAGTATGAAAGGGTGCTGCCGATGGATGTCTTACCTGTACACCTGTTGAAAGCCATTCTGGTTGAAGACATTGATAAGATGGAGCAATTGGGTATTTATGAGGTGCTGGAAGAAGATCTGGCTCTTTGTGAATTCGTTTGTACTTCGAAGATTGAGGTACAGGAATTGCTTCGCAATGGACTAGATCTCATGAAGAAAGAAATGAGTTAATCCTGGTGGAATCTGAATAAAGAACGAAAATATGAAAAACGGAAAATTCAGACAATTAGTCGATAAGATAAAGCCCACCTTTGAGAAAGGTGGTAAGCTGGGATTTCTACAATCTACTTTTGAAGGTTTCGAAACCTTTCTATTTGTTCCGAATGCGGTAACAAAAAAAGGAACTCACATACGTGATGGGATTGACTTAAAGAGAACAATGGCTCTAGTGGTATTGGCATTGGTTCCAACCCTGATCATGGGGATGCTTAATGTGGGTTACCAACACGATTTGGCTACCGGGGCCGGTGATGTATTCTGGACGTGGCAAAACCTCTGGTATGGTTTTCTTAGAGTACTTCCGATCATTGTAGTTTCCTATGTTACTGGTCTGGGTATTGAATTTGCAGTAGCTCAGGTCAAAGGACATGAAATCAATGAAGGATTCCTGGTTTCAGGGATGCTTATTCCATTAATTGTGCCGGTCGATACACCCTTGTGGATGATTGTTCTGGCAACTGCGTTTGCAGTAATTATTGGAAAGGAGATATTCGGTGGTACTGGCATGAATATTTTTAATGTGGCTTTACTCACCCGGGCTTTCCTCTTCTTTGCCTACCCATCTTACATGTCAGGCGATAAAGTCTGGATAGATGGTATGATCAAAGGCGACGGAATTGTTGATGGTTTTAGTGGTGCGACACCGCTTGGTGATGCTGCAGCAGGAAATGTCGACAATCTACCTAGTGTACTCGAAATGTTTATCGGGTACATTCCTGGGTCAATTGGGGAGACTTCCACAATAGCCATACTAATTGGTGCGGTCATTCTGATATTTACCGGTATAGGAAGCTGGAAGATCATGTTATCTGCTCTCGCCGGTGGTATTGGGATGGGCCTGCTTCTTAACGCTTTTGCAGTCAATGCCCTGATGGAAATCCCATTCTACGAGCATCTAATGCTTGGTGGATTTGCATTCGGTATTGTATTTATGGCCACAGATCCTGTAACTGCCAGTCAGACAGACACAGGCAAATGGATTTATGGATTCTTGATAGGGATACTGGCCATACTCGTTAGAGTATTGAATCCAGCCTATCCCGAAGGTATGATGTTAGCCATCCTCTTTATGAACGTATTTGCTCCGCTGATTGACCATTACGTGGTTGAAGCGCACATACGGCGTAGACTAAAGAGAATAAAGGCATAAATGTGTTCAACTGATTAAAACTAAGACGATGAACAGAAGTAACCTATATATATTTGTTTATGCCACTGTAATGGTAACCATCGTGGCTGCCATTCTTTCACTGGCAGCGACCAGCTTGAAACCATTTCAAGAAAAAAATGAAGAGATTGCCAAAAAGCTCGACATTCTCCGCTCAGTGGAGAAGGGACAAGAAGCGGCTGAGGCTGACTCGAAGAATGACTATGTTGAGGCCGAATTTGAGAAGTATATCACCGAATCATTTGCAGTCAACTCTGTAGGTGACCAGGTCGATGGAGTCGATGCATTTACAATCAATTTGAAAAAGCAGAATGCTTTACCAGTTGAAGAAAGAGCCTTGCCTGTTTTTGTATGTACACAAGATAATGGAATAAAGAACTACATTTTTCCGGTACTGGGTGCTGGATTGTGGGGACCCATTTGGGGGTATATTGCACTAAATGAAGATTTTGTAACCATTGCAGGTGCTATTTTTGATCACCAGGGAGAAACACCGGGATTGGGTGCTGAAATTAACACACCTCCATTCCAGGATCAATTCAAGGGTAAGAAGATCTTTGATGATTCCGGAACATTTACGTCAATTCAGGTGAACAAAGCTGGATTTCCTGAAACAGTGCACTCAGTTGATGCCATTACTGGCGGTACCATAACCAGTAAAGGGCTTGAAGAGATGCTGCTCGATTGCCTGAGTGTGTATGAAACTTTTATTAACGCCCAAAAGTAAGCTACCATGAGTTTATTTTCATCAAAGAATATGAAGTTGCTGACGAATACATTAAACGACAGCAACCCGATTACAGTGCAGGTACTAGGTATTTGTTCTGCTTTGGCTGTTACCGCTAAATTAAAGCCGGCTTTTGTTATGGCAATTTCGGTGATGGCGGTAATGACTTTGTCGAATGTGATCATTTCTTTACTCCGTAAAAGCATACCAAACCGGATTCGAATCATTGTACAACTTGTGGTTATAGCAGCCCTCGTTATCCTGGTCGATGAAGTATTGAGGGCCTTTGTTTATGATGTTAGTAAGCAATTGTCTGTTTTTGTCGGATTGATCATTACGAATTGCATCATCATGGGACGTCTTGAGGCCTTTGCCCTGGCTAATAAACCCTGGGATTCTTTCCTCGACGGTTTAGGTAACTCATTTGGATATGCCTGGATATTGGTTGTCGTTGCTTTTTTTAGGGAATTACTCGGATCAGGCACCGTGTGGGGATATCCAGTCATGGAAAAGATTGGCGCCTTCAACATTGGTTATGAGAATAATGGCTTTATGATATTGTCACCTGCAGCTTTAATTGTTGTTGGTATAATCATATGGATTCAGCGAAGTAAGAACAAAGATTTAATTGAATCAAACTAAACACTGAAACCAATGGAAAATTTGATTAACATATTTGTAAGGGGAGCCTTTATTGATAACATGATCCTGGCGTATTTCCTGGGCATGTGTTCATACTTGGCGGTATCAAAAACCGTAAAGACTTCAATGGGATTGGGATTGGCAGTGATCTTTGTACTGGTAATCACAATACCTGTAAACTACTTGATTGAGAATTATATCCTCAAAGAAGGTGCATTGGTTTGGATCAGCCCAAAATTGGCTGAAGTCGACCTGGGATTCCTGAGCTTTATCCTGTTCATTGCTGTTATTGCTTCAATTGTGCAGCTAACCGAAATGATCATTGAGAAAATTTCACCCACGCTCTACAACTCACTGGGTATATTCTTACCATTGATAGCTGTCAACTGTGCTATTCTTGGAGGTGCACTATTCATGCAGGAACGTGCTTACACCAATATAGCCGAAGCCATTTCATTTGGCTTGGGTTCAGGTCTGGGCTGGCTCCTTGCCGTTGTGGGTTTAGCGGCTATCAGAGAGAAGATCCGCTATTCAAATGTTCCGGCTCCATTGAGAGGTTTGGGCATAACTTTCATTATTGTGGGACTGATGGGTATTGCATTCATGAGTTTCATGGGTATTAAACTTTAAATAATAAATTTGAAAGATATGATCCTGTTATTTAATACGTTAAGCATAGGGGTTACGGTTCTCATCAGTGTGGCAGCTTTCCTTTTGGTCGTTCTGCTGCTTGTGGCATTGCTATTGGTTGCCAAAAAGAAGCTCACGCCTCAAGGCCAGGTTACAATTGATGTCAATGATGGCGAACGTGAAATGATAGTGGATCCCGGTGGAACCATTTTAAATGCACTTTCTACCCTGGATGTATTTTTACCATCAGCCTGTGGGGGTGGTGGTACATGTGGAATGTGTAAATGCCAGGTCTTTGAAGGAGCTGGAGATATTCTGCCTACCGAAACGGGCTTTTTCTCTCGGAAAGAAGCGCAGAATCAGTGGCGCCTGGGATGCCAGGTCAAGATTCGAAATGACATCAAAATTGGAATTCCCAAGGAGATTATGGGAATTAAGAAGTGGGAATGTGAAGTCATTTCGAATAGCAATGTGGCCACCTTCATTAAGGAATTCAAAGTTAAATTGCCTGAAGGTGAATCCATGGACTTCCAGTCTGGTGGATATATCCAGATTGATGTGCCTAAAATTGATGTAGAATTCAAAGATTTTGCCATTGAAGAGCAATTCACAGATGAATGGGATAAGTACAAGATGTGGGATCTTAAGATGAAGAATCCTGAGCCAACCTATCGTGCCTATTCAATGGCTAACCATCCGGGTGAAGGAGATATTGTGATGCTTAATATCCGGATTGCGACACCACCATGGGATGCCGCTAAAGGTGGATTTGCCAACGTAAATCCAGGAGTATGTTCATCTTATATCTTCTCACTCAAACCAGGTGATAAGGTAATGGTGAGTGGAGCTTACGGTGAATTCCATATCAAAGAAACAGACAATGAAATGTTGTACATTGGTGGTGGTGCCGGAATGGCTCCGCTGCGTTCGCACATCTTCCATCTGTTTCACACCTTGAAAACTGGACGTAAGGTAAGCTACTGGTATGGCGCCCGGTCTAAGCGAGAAGTATTCTATGAGGATGAATTCAGGGCTATAGAAAAGAAATTCCCAAATTTCAAGTTTAATCTGGCTTTATCTGAGCCAAAAGAGGAAGATAATTGGAATGGTCTTACAGGCTTTATTCATCAGGTATTGCACGATGAGTACCTGAGTAAGCACGAAGAGCCCGAAGACATTGAGTACTACTTATGCGGACCTCCTCAGATGAACGATGCTGTATTGAAACTCTTATACGATACGGGTATACCCGACGAGATGATCGCATTCGATGATTTTGGTGGATAGAAGCCGATAAGTAAAACATGATACGTCTATTCAGGGTGGGTGTATGGGCACTTTTCACCATAATGGTGGTGAGTGCATGTACACCCACCAATTATTCATACCACTTTTACCAGGGACCCATCTTTGGTACCAGTTTTCATATAACATACAATTACCCTGCACAGAAATCATTGGATAAAGGGATCCTGCAAACGATGGAGAAGTTCAATGCTTCTTTATCGACATACGATCCCCAATCAACCATATCACGGATCAATAATAACGATCCAAAAGTAAAACCGGATGCCTATTTCACAGCTTGTTTTAAGCGGGCTCAGGAGATCAGTCAAAAAACCGGCGGAGCTTTTGATATGACAGTGGCTCCATTGGTTAATGCCTATGGATTTGGTTTTACATCTCGAGACAGCATCTACCCGGCACTGATCGACTCGCTCCTTGAAATAACCGGTTTTGAGAAGGTTAAACTGGACGATGATGCCCTGATTAAGGAAGATCCAAGAATTATGCTGGATGCCAGCGCAATTGCGAAAGGTTTTGGTGTAGATGTAGTTGCTAATTATCTAGAATCCAAGGGAGTTCGCGACTATCTTGTTGAAATAGGTGGTGAACTTCGCTGTCAAGGAAAAAATCCGAGAGGAACCGATTGGAATGTAGGAATTGACCGACCTTTAGAGAACTTGATTGAGCGGCAGATTGAAGCCTACATCAGTTTGAGCGGTGCTGCAATGGCAACCTCAGGTAATTACCGCCAATTTTACGAAATGGATGGTGTAAAATACAGCCATACCGTGAATCCGGCTACTGGTTATCCAGTGGATCACAGCTTGCTCAGTGTTACAGTTATTGCCAATGATTGCATGACAGCCGATGCGTATGCAACGGCTTTTATGGTATTAGGATTTGAAAAATCAGTTGTACTTACTCAGGAAATGGAATCCTTAGAGTCTTTTCTGATCTATTCTGGTTTCGAAGGCGAATTGCTAACCTGGGCCTCACCTGGTTTTGAGAAGTTCTTACGCTAGTTATTCGCATGAACATCCGGCACAACCACCAGTAATTTCGGCTGTCAGGTCTAGCCCTTCTTGTTTAGTTGCTTGGATTTTGCGATTCAATTGAAATTGATGAATCTCATCAGAACGTGCACAGGAAAGTCCACGTTTTTTCATTTCTGGATTATGGCCGACCCCTGTTTCAGGGAACTTGCCTTTCTTTCTGAATAGGATATTAAATGCCAGGCCGATAAAGGCTAAGCCAACTAGTATGAGAGAGGGTATCAGTAACTGTAAAAACATAGTACTCATATAACAGCGCAAAGGTACTAAAAGTTCACTACGTCTGAAGGTCTTCCTCTGGGATTTCTCCAGGTTTATAACGCCGGATCTTGAAATTCAACCAGGCAAATAGCATGGTCATAAACGGGCTGATCAGGTTAAAGAATGCGTAAGGGAGATAAGTTAAGGTAGGTACACCCAATACGCCGGCCTGTGTGGCTCCGCAAGTATTCCAGGGAATTAAGACCGATGTAACAGTAGCCGAATCTTCAAGCGTACGTGAAAGTACCTCGGGTTTGAGTCCGCGGTCTTTATATACTTTTGAGAACATACGTCCCGGTACCACAATGGCCATATACTGATCAGAAGCTGTGACATTAAAGAAAAGACAGGTCCCAGTAGTGGCCGAGATCAGCGACGCAGTACTTTTTGCTCTGGAGATTATAGCCTTTGAAATGCGATGCAACATGCCTGACCTTTCCATAGCGCCACCGAATACCATGGCCGATAAAATGAGCCAGATGGTGTCAAGCATTCCTGCCATGCCACCGGTAGAAAGTAAGTCATTCATGGCAGGATCAGTGGTGGTTATGGTTATCTCACCAAACATGGCCCTCAAGCTGCCGATATAGGCACCAGCGATGCGATTGTCTGGATTACCAGCTATGGTTTGAACTATGTCAGGCTGAAATATCAGGGCAAACACAACACCTAGTAAGGTACCTGCCATGAGTGCCGGCAAAGGAGGCATTTTCTTGATTATCAATGCAATCAAGATTATTGGAACCAAGAAGAGCCAGGGAGTAATGGTAAATGAATTCTCTATGGCTTGCAATACGTTGTTGACATTGACCCCTGAATCCTGAAAATCATACACGAATCCCCAGATTAAGAAAATGATCATCGTGATAATGAAGGTTGGACCAGTTGTCCAGGCCATGTATCGGATATGGGTAAATATATCCGTTCCGGCCATTGCGGGTGCCAGGTTTGTTGTATCGGATAAGGGCGACATCTTGTCTCCGAAGTAGGCACCCGAAATGACTGCCCCTGCAACTATACCTTCATGAAAGCCCAGGGCCTTACCAATTCCCAGTAGTGCAATACCCAGGGTTGCAATTGTTGACCAAGAACTTCCGGTTGCTACTGAAACTAATGCACTCACCACAACAGCAGCGAATAAAAAAATGGTAGGATTAATGATTTTGAGGCCATAATAGATCAGTGCAGGAACAACCCCACTCAGCATCCATGTTCCAGCTAATGAGCCAATCAAAAATAGAATCAAAATGGAAGGCATAGCAGAACTAATGCTTTTGACCATTCCTTGCCTGATGCTCTTCCACTTGTGACCCAATTGTTTAGCAATAATGGCGGCAATGCCGGCTGCAAGAAGGAGCACAATTTGATTGGGGCCACCAAGGGTTTCATCCCCGAACAGTACCACATTCAGGGCAAGTAAACCAATAAGTACAACAATAGGGATCAGGGATTGAACGAATCCAGGTTCTCGAATGGTTTTGTCTGTCATCAGCTTACTTCATTAAGGCAATCAACAATGCGATTCCAACTCTCCGTAATATTCTGGTCGAGCCCCACTGAGAACCTGACCAGGCCTTCACTTAGTCCCATTTTCAACTGATCCTCGATGGGTATTTCTGATGAGGTGGAGGTGCCTGAATTTGAAAATAATGTTTTGAAATAGCCCAGACTGACGGCCAAATAGCCCAGGTTGTTGTTTTGCATAGCGGTCATGAATTGACTAGCTCTTGTCTTGGTCTCCAGATCAATGGCAAGCATTCCTCCGTATCCAAATCCTGCATTCATTATCCTGTTAAATAATTCATGATCAGGGTGTTCTGTGTGACCAGGGTAAATGACCCGCATGCCTTCCTCTTTGAAACGTCCGGCAATAAATTTGGCATTTTCACTATGCTTCTGCATGCGAATATGTAAAGTAAACAGGTTTTTGTGAATGGATGAAGCTCTGATCGGGTCAAGAGCGGGCCCGAGCAACATAGCTGTACCCGTGTTTACATCCGTTAGGGCATCAACAAAAGCCTGGCTACTACAAATAGCTCCGGCAACACAATCATTCTTTCCGTTGATGAATTTGGTCATCGAATAGACGGTGACGTCTGCACCCAGTTCACAGGAATTTATGATCATGGGCGTGAAGGTATTGTCGACTACCAATTTGGCCTCATTTTGATGCGCCAGATTGGCTAAAGACGGGATGTCAGAAATTTGAAGCAATGGATTGGTCATCGATTCGGTATAGACCAGCTTCGTATTTTTTCTGAACGCAGATTCAACCGCACCCTGATCACGGATGTTTACGAAAGTGACTTCAATTCCAAGTAGTGGTGCATAGTTCTTCAAGAAAGCATAAGTTCCACCATAAGCTGTTTGACTACTAATAATGTGATTGCCTGTTTTACAGATCTCAAGTATGGTACATGTAATAGCTGCCATACCTGATCCGGTTACCCAGGCAGCTTCAGTATTTTCCATAGCTGCCAACGATTGGGCAAGTTTAAACGTGGTTGGATTCCAATGTCTTGCGTATAAAAAGTAGTTTTCTGTCTGGCCCTGGAAACATTCAGTCATAGTTTCAGCGTCAGGAAATGCAAAAGTTGCTGAGTCAGAAATGAGTGGATTGACAGAATTAAACTCGTTGAGTTTCAATGTGTCCTGAAGACGCATCGCTGGGTCTTTTTTCATCTTTTAACGGGTTTGATAATGAGCTTGGCTAAGTTAGCAAAATTCTTTATTTTGCTTAAGAACAATACGACTCGATCAGGATGGACCAGGAGCTGGATTTCTTTAAAATACAACACAATGATGTGTTGCCCGAGAAGGGAAGGGTATTGGTCTCTGAACCCTTTCTTCAGGATGCTTATTTCAAGCGTTCTGTCGTATTACTGACCGAGCATAATGATGATGGTACCATTGGTTTTGTGCTCAACAATCTGATCAATTTGGGAGGATCGGAGATTGTTAAAGACTTCCCCAACGTCGACGTGAAGTTTGGACTTGGCGGACCGGTGAGTACAGATACACTTTTGTATATCCATACAATGGGTGACCTGATTCCAGAGAGTCGACATGTTCTGGGAAGCATTTTTTGGGGTGGTGATTTTGAAGCGGTGATAGCGATGCTGTTGTCAGGAGATCTTAACAAGAGCAATATCCGCTTTTTTGCAGGCTGTTCAAGCTGGTATCCGGGACAGTTGGATCGGGAGATTTCTGAAAACTCATGGCTGGTGACCGAATTGGATCAAAGCACCATTATGGCACCTCCGAATGACGAATTATGGAAGAAAACCCTGCTCAAAGAAGAGAGAAAATACCAGATGTGGACCCGTTACCCCGAAGATCCACTATTAAATTAATCAACTGTTGTCCAGGTCGAATTTAGTGCATTTACAAGAGCCAGTGAGGTCTTTTTATAGTAGCGCTTATCCTCATATCCCATAATCCATCGAATTCCATCAAAGTCATTGGCGCAGAACACCTCATCTGCTTGAAGCAAATGACCAGGTTTGAGCTTCGGCGATTGAATAAGCTCAAAATCCAATTCAGCTAAAACAATCATCAGGTTTTTCTGAATTGCATGCGAACTTACTCCCATTTCTGGATCGGGTGTATAGACCTTTTGGTTTCGCACTAAATAGAGAAGGGCATCGGGTGTTTCAGCGAGTGCCCCGGTGGATGTGGTTAAGCAAATGCAATCAAATCCGGCTTGCCTTCCTTCATGTAGCCAATGCTTCCTAATAGGGTGGTTCCTGGATAAGCCTTCGGTCACAACGGGACCGGGATAATGAAGGTGATCAAGAATGCCCAACTGCAGTCCAACCGAATTCAGTATGTACATATCTTGTGGGTAAGGATCTACAAAAATGAGCAGCATCGGTTGTTGACCGGTTTTAAGATTAGTAATCAATATAAAAGTGATGCTGATACCCTTGAAAAATCGTTCTTTCTGTATGAGTTGGACGAGGAGGCCTTTCATGCGGTCTGCGCCGAGGTAATTCGTCAGTGAAAACCCGAGTGTAGACAATTTTTGATCTAATTCTTCATATTGATCGACATAATACAGAATACGAGAACCAGAAGCTCTCCAACGGCATGAAAATGCTAGCTTGTCGCCTGCCAGCCAGTGTATGCTTTCATTCGCCAGTTCCCGCCTTGGGATTATTGTCCCATTCTGAATTACGTATTTGCCGGTGGGATCCACTATCCCATTCCTCCAAGAAGCTGGTCAATGAAGAAGGTAAATAGGGAAGGATTGAGCAGGATGGGAAAAACCAAACCGAATATGGCACCAGCAAAATGGGTATCATGGGCGACATTATCTCTTGATTTTTTGGCCATCTGCCAGCAGTATAACAAGTATAAGACTGCAAACAAGATTCCAGGCATGGGTAATAATCCGAAGAAATAAATCTTATTCCAGGGTTCAAGCAAAATGGAGGCAAACACCACAGCCGAAACTGCTCCCGATGCACCAACAGCGTTGTAATGAAAGTTATTTCGGTGTTTAATTAGTGCATAGACCGGAGAAATGAGTATTCCCAGAATATATAAAAGACTAAAATATACTGAAGACAATTGTCCGAAAATGTGGTCAAACGAGGCCTCAAGATAACGACCAAAGGAATACAAAACGATCATGTTGACGATCAAGTGAGTCCAGTTGGTATGTAAAAAACCATGAAGCAACAGGCGTAAAAACTGCTTCCGCTTTGTGATTTGATAGGCGTTGAATTGATACTTATACAGGATCTCAAGACGATTGAAGGCCAGAATAGAGAAAATAGCAGTTATGGCAATGAAAAAGAAAGTCATAATGAGTGGAATTAATGCAAAATCTTAAATATCATCTCTTGCAACAATTCATCTGCCGGAACAGATGGATTGTTATACCCTTTCGACCGCAGATCAAAATCACGTAAGATGGATATGATCTCCACTACTTTTGTGCGTGAAAAATTCCTGGTTGCGGTTTGGTAATCTGAAACAAAGTAGGGGTTGATTTGAAGCACACTGGCAATCTCTCGGTTCGAATTGGCTTGCATAAAGTGAAGTGCCAATACTTTTGAGAAAAAATAATACAGCGAACTGATGGTTTGATTAATGTGATTTACTTTTTGGTTTTCTCCGAAATAATTAATGATACGATTGGCTTTCAATACATTTTTTTTAGCTAAGGCTTTCATTAATTCGAAATTATTGAACTCCTTACTGATCCCAATATTCTTTTCAATGTGTTCTGCCAGGATTTTAGCTTCGCCCTCGGGTAGGGTCAGAATCAGTTTATCTAATTCATTGGCAATTTTTCCCAGATCATTTCCCAAATACTCTGTCAGAATAACACCAGCTGATGGTTCAATACTGATGTTTTTACTTGACAGGTAATTGTGAATCCAACGAGGGACTTTATTATCATAAATCTTCTGAGATTCAAAGACCACCCCATTCTTTTTAATGGCCTTGGTTAGTTTCTTGCGCTTATCGAGGGTTTTGTATTTATAGGCCAGCACAAGGATTGAGCTTTCTGATGGATTAGCTGCGTAGAATTGAAGATCTTCAATTCGTTGAATGTGTTGGGCTTCTTTCACGACCACGACCGTGTAATCGGCTCCCATTGGAAACCTGCGTGCTGTGGTGTCAATGGTAGTGACGTCACTATCTTTCCCATATAACACATTCAGGTTAAATGCTTTCTGCATTTCGTCGAGCACACCGTTCATTAGCTTTTCGGTAATCAGATCAATGAAATATGGTTCATCTCCCTGCAATAAATAGATCGGTTTAAAAGCGCGATTTTCTATATCGCTGATGATCTGATCAAATGTCATAGTTAAAATTTCAGGTGCTTAACTGAGCGAGATTGATTCACAATTTCCATAATGGAATTAATCCCAACGTGGATGTGATCACTTACATAATTTTCGCTCACAAATTTATCACTGGCTGCTGTTTTAACGCCCTCAGAAATCATGGGTTGGTCGGTGACTAAAAGGAGGGCGCCAGATGGGATTTCGTTGTGGAAACCCACAATAAAAATGGTGGCCGTTTCCATGTCAACAGCCATCGATCGGGTTTTGACCAGGTATTTCTTGAACCGTTCATCATATTCCCATACTCGTTTATTCGTAGTATAAACCGTACCCGTATAATAGTCTCGTCCATAGTCTCTGACTGCAGTGGAAACAGCACGTTGGAGCATAAAAGCAGGTAGGGCAGGGACTTCGGGAGGTAAGTAATCGTTAGAGGTTCCTTCAGAACGAATCGCAGCTATCGGTAAAATCAAATCGCCAAGCTTATTCTTCTTCTTTAATCCACCACATTTTCCAAGAAATAGGCAAGCCTTCGGACTGATTGCACTCAGCAGGTCCATGACCGTGGCAGCATTGGCCGAGCCCATTCCAAAATTGATCATGGTAATGCCATTGGCCTGTGCATTAGGCATCGACACATCCCGCATCATCGGTACATTGTGCAATTCAGCAAAAGTCTCGACATACTGATTGAAATTGGTGAGCAAAATATACTCTGAAAAATCAGCAAGTGGTCTCCCCGTATAGCGAGGAAGCCAGTTATCCACAATTTCTTTTTTTGTTTTCATGTGCCTTTGAAATTGAACCGCCGGTACCTATCTTCACATTTATGCAGGCCTTAAATTTACCAACTTATTCGTTCAATATAAAATCAGTTGACGGGGCTCAGGTAATTTTTGATCCTTGCCGGCAAAAGTGGGTAGCTCTTACTCCTGAAGAATGGGTTCGACAACATCTCGTACAGTATCTGATCCAAGACCGAAACTACCCTGCAAGCCTGGTGTCTACAGAAATGGCTTTGAGAATCAATCAACTGTCGCGTCGTTGTGATATTGTGGCCTACGACCGGGCAGGTGAGCCCCGCATCCTAGTTGAATGCAAAGCACCAAGCGTCAAATTAAATCAGCAGGTTTTCAATCAGGTTGCTCAGTATAATTGGAATTTGAGAGTTCCCTACCTTTTGATATCTAATGGATTGATACACTACTGTGCCCGTCTAAATCATGATGCACAAAGCTTTCATTTCACCAGTGAAATTCCCGATTATGATACTCTATCGGCAAAAGCTGATTTGAACAGCTGATAAAAGTGTTCATCCTGATATCCCTGGTCAGTTCGCGTCCATTGTATACGAGTGCCGGTTTGTTTGAACCCTAGACTGTCAAACAAGGAGATGCTTGCTGTATTGTCAGCTTGGATGCTGCAAAACAGCTGATTGAGGAGCAGGGTTCCGAATGCATAACTGCATAGGGTGTACAAAGCGTCCTTTCCCAGTCCTTTTTCTTTCCACTGTGATTCTGCGATCAGAATGCCTACCCCGGCACGTTGGTGATGCGGATCATAATCATACAGGTCAATAAAACCTATCGGATGGTGAGTCTGGCGGAGCTCAATAACAAGTCGAAGCTGTTTTGCTGTATGGATATCCAGATTGGCCACAGCAAGATATTCGCTCAAAGTATTTTTGGAAAAGGGTTTTAAAGTCTGTCCGAGTTGCCAGATACTTTCGTTATTCTCCCATTGATACAGAATAGACAGATCTTCAGGTTCAAGAGCCCTGAGTTCAATCTGTTGACCAATTAGTCTCGACATGATCAGAGTTTTATTAGGTCACCAATTCGCTTTGGAAAAGCCTGGGAGAAGCCCTTGGATTGCAGATACGAAATGGCCTGGTTGGCTTCTTGCCTGGTTGCGAAACTGCCATAGGTGTACCGATAATAGCCATCAGTGCCTTTAAACTCCCGGGTGTTATCAAGGCTACGTAAATCACTTTTTGAAAGTTTCTTCTTACTGGCTGAGAATTGAAGTGTCCACCGATCATTCTCACCCATAAGTCCTTGAGATGAACTGAAATCTTTAGGGTTTGGTACCTGAGCATCAGGATCAGTTTGAAAGTTCATCTGGACGATTTGGTCGGTGTTGCCCGGTAATGATCCACTGATTATTCGGTACTGCTCAATGCCCCTAGACTGAAACAAGCTATCAAGAAAATCAATCCTCGAACGTCCCAGGGGATTTTCCTGTGCAGGCATCCACATTGATAAACCGCTTTGGCTGATTAATAAACTGATGAGCTCTTCAACCAGATAGATATTACCCGGGTAGGGTGATTCTGGGGCATAGATAACCGAGTATTCCTTTCGAATGCCATCCGGTAGGTGAAGATTATATTCGTATTCATTTTCTTGATCACCAGTGAGTTTAAGCTGATGGTAATAGGGGAAGTAACCTTGTTTCTGAATCATGATACCCACGTTCTTTCCCTTTTCAAAAGTAAATAAGTATTCGCCCAGATCATCAACAGGAATGGTTTCGAGAATAGAATATGACTGTGGATCGTATAGTGAAATGGTTGCATCAGAAAGTTTCTGACCAGTATAATCTTGAATAGCACCATAAACCATTTGGAAATTAGGCCTGAGTCTGATTAACCGGCGCTGGTCTTGATAGTTTTGTGCGTGTACACTCACCATTTGCGTAGCCCAAAAGAATATCGTCAGCAGAATTAGCAGCCCGGGTTTAAATCGCATAATGATTTCTGATTAAGGGCTGTAAAAATACGAAAATTCTTAATTAGAGAGGAATTTTAGGTGATTGATCAGGTTTGTGAAATCGACTAGCAACGAATAATGACGGGCATAATTGAGATTTGCCTCAGTCTGTTGTTGAACATTGGTCCGCTGTAACTTGGGAATTGGGGTCAAAATTCCTGGCTTAATTCGCGGTAGTGGTGTATCAGGGGATACCCCATCTGGGAAGTAACCTGTCCAGGTTTTACGCCCGGCCAGAACCAGCAATATGTTTCTGGCATAGCCTGCCAGACCTTTCAGGTGAATCCACATTAGAATTGGTAAGGTAAGTAACAGCAGTAGACTTGCGATTAAATCAAACACTCTTTTTTTGCGCCTGTTGGCTGGTTCTCCAATCGAACGTATATCAATCACATATAGATCTCCGGCCGTATTGATTGAATTACTTCCAATGATTGAAGGACTTTCAGGTGGAGCGATTTTGTAGTCTTTTTGCAATTTGGTCAGAGCAAGCATGTGTTTGATGATACCTTGGGTACTGATATCCTTAGCTGAAAAAATGATTTCATCGATCCCATTGATTTCAATGATCTCAATGAGTTTTTCAAGCTGTCCCAATGTATTTTCAGTACTGGTCCCATTGGCTTTACCCGGATCAACTCGTCCGGCGATCTTTACCTGATGACTGGTTTGGCTTAGCAACTCCCTGATTCGCTCATACTCTTTTCGTGAACTCACTATGGCCACCTTCTTTACCTGATTTCGTTTAAGCGAAAAGGATTGGGGGGCCAGTCTATCAGATAGCAGCCTTGAAGTGGTCATGAAAATCAGGTTCCATGCAGTTCCAATCAGAATCAGGGCCCTTGACATTCGGTATCCTTCTGGCAGCAAAGAATAACCTACCAGTATAATGCCTGTACCAATCAACAGGCCCTGTATTGATTTCTTCAGGTTATACGGCTTGTCGTAACCCCCACTAAAGAAGACGCTCAATAGCCAGATGAGAATATAAGAAGGAACAAAGATTCGAAGAAATTCAGGTGGATGCCCACCGCCATCAGTAAACTTAATGCTCTCCCAGATTGGATTAATCAGCAAGAATCCGACAAAGGCAAGAATGGCATCAAATAGCGGAATTAGAGCCTTTTCAAAGAAGCGCTTTGTCAAGGCCAGGGCCATCCTGAAATAGATGGCTGCCCGGATAGATAGACTGAATATGCGGGCATTCTTACGCGTGAAATGCTTGTTTGCGAATATGATCATGGCCTGATAAAAGACTAGTACATAGTTCACTGAGCTTTTCCGGGTACTTTCACCCTTGTAGTGTATGATTCGGGTTTCAGGATAGTAGTAATTGCGGTATCCAGCTTTAATGATCCGGTAGGAAAGGTCAATATCTTCACCATACATAAAAAACGTTTCATCTAGCAAGCCAGATTGGTCAAGTGCCGCTTTTCGTAGCATCATAAAGGCACCAGGGAGTACATCCACCTGATGTATCTCTTCTTTATCTAAATAGCCCAGGTGATACTGGCCAAATTTTTTTGATCTGGGAAAGAGATTGGCCAGACCAAATACTTTGTAAAATGAAACCCATGGAGTGGGTAAGGCCCGCTTCGATTCTGGTAAAAAATGGCCTTTGCCATCAATCATTTTTACGCCCAGTGCTCCCGAATCGGGTGTGTTATCCATGAAATCAATGACTTTGGTGAAGGTGTCCTCTTCCACTACGGTGTCAGGATTCAGGAGCAAAACATATTCACCGGCAGATTTGATAATGGCCTGGTTGTTGGCTTTTGAAAAGCCCAGGTTTTCGGTATTGGCAATTAGATGAACATCCTGAAATTTCTCTTTGACCATTGCCACAGACCCATCAACCGAATTGTTGTCGACGACAAAAACTTCAGCATCAAGGTCTCTGGTAGCTTTACACACTGAATGCAGGCACTGTTCAAGGAAGAACCTGACATTATAGTTGACAATTATAACCGATAATTTGGGGCCTTCAATCATTTGCTCAAGTATTGAGGGTACCTTGGAATGGCGTGCGATGCAGAATTGATCTGCCCAAAGTGATCTCATCAGTGTATTCAATTTCATCACCAATTGCCACCCCTCTGGCCAAGGTGCTTATATTGACATCTAGCTCTCCGAGTTTTCTGTAAATAAACAAGTTTGTCGTGTCGCCTTCCATGGTGGCACTTAATGCAAGAATCACCTCCCGGATGTCATCTTTCCTGACCCTGTCTATCAGAGAGTCCATTGTGAGATCAGCCGGCCCGATGCCATCCATAGGCGATATGATGCCTCCCAGCACATGGTAACGACCCGAGAATTGCTGAGTGGCTTCAATGGCCATAACATCACGAATGTTCTCAACCACACATATTAGAGAACCATCTCGATTTTCGTTTGAGCAGATCGAGCAAAGTTCCTG
>CAYUGX010000048.1:0-10336 GCA_964444375.1 uncultured Porphyromonadaceae bacterium
CGAATTGCTTGTGGCAGAATTTTTCAAAATCTTCAGCATTGCCGTCATCAGTGAACCAGAGATTTGAAAGGTGGTTTACACCCCTGGTGATCCTGTCGATTTCAGCTCTATCATGAATATCAATCAGAGATTTAATTATCTCTTCGTTGGTTGAAGTTGCTATCTGGTTTGTGTCAGAATCATTATAGCATGAGATCAAGAAAACCAGGGATAGCAAAAGTATTAGAACTAGTTGTGTTTTCATTTTGGATGAGGGTCAGGGTGTCAGTGGTTTAACGATTGATGATTGTGATCACTAAATTAGGTTAAAAATCAATTTATACCGATAGCACTGTGGACAAGCCTTTAACTAAATTGTGGATTATTTTGGCAGTAAAGATGAACTGCTTAGCGATAAATTTGCATGGAATGTATGGCGACAAATGTTACTATCTTAGCTTCTATGAATAAAACAAATCAATCCTGTCTTTTTGCTCTTTGCTGCTGTTTGTTCATTTTAACTGAATGTGATTCAGGCACTAAAGTGTCAGATGCCAGCCCGAATATTGTTTACATCCTGGCGGATGACATGGGCTATGGAGATGTATCTGTGCTGAATCCCGATTCTAAAATCCCGACGCCAAATTTATGTCGATTGGCTGAACAAGGGATTACCTTTACGGATGCGCACGCCAGCTCGTCACTCTGTTCTCCAACACGGTATGGAATTCTTACCGGACGATATTCCTGGCGATCGAGAAGGCAAGGAGGTGCATTGTGGTCATTCGATCCACCGCTTATTGAAGAAAACCGCTTAACTGTAGCTCAGTTTTTGAAGAATCACGGATATCATACTGCCATCATTGGTAAATGGCACCTCGGATTAAACTGGCGCGATAAAAATGGGGACGTCCTTGAGGATACAGGTAATGAAAAAGGGTGGAATATTGATTTCTCCAGGCCGCTGGAGAACGGGCCAAATTCGAGAGGCTTTGACTATTTCTTCGGCATGGATGCTCCGAATTATCCACCTTACTGCTACATCGAGAACAACAAAACCATAGGTATTCCAAACCTCGATAAACCAGTTTCAATATATGGCGTTCCAGGAATCATGCTCGAAGACTGGGATTTATCGAAAGTGCTACCGGAGATTGAAACAAGAGCTGTCCGGTACATTGAAGAACGTGCCGAACATGAGAGTCCATTTTTCCTGTATTTTCCATTAACAGCTCCACACACCCCCATTATTCCAAATGATGAATTTATTGGTAAAAGCCAGGCTGGTCTGTATGGCGACTTTGTGCACCAGGTTGATGACATAGTCGGAAGTATTCTAGATGCACTCAACCGCACCGGACAGGCAAGCAACACACTGGTCATTTTCACCAGCGATAATGGCTCTCCAGCAATGGATGGAACCAATATGGCTGGGACTATGAATTCAGTATTAAGATACGGACATCATCCAAGCGGTATTTTTCGTGGTGTTAAGGCAGATATTTGGGAAGGGGGACACAGAGTTCCATTTTTTGCCTCATGGCCCGGGAAGATTTCTCCAGGATCCATTAGTGCTGAGATTGTTTGTCACACGGATTTGTTCGCCACGTGTGCGGCTATTCTAGGTGAAAACCTTCAAGATAATGCAGGTGAGGACAGCTATAATATTTTACCTGTTCTAACCGGAAAACCCTATGAGAAGCCCATCAGGGAGGCCACTGTACACCTTTCAGGAGATGGCTCCTTTTCTATCCGACAGGATAAATGGAAACTTGAAATCTGCCCTGGTTCAGGTGGCCCCTCATTATCACCTGAAATGGCAATGCGGAACAAGTTACCATTAATGCAACTCTATGATTTAGAGAATGATGTTGTTGAGCAAAACAATTTAAGCAAACTCTACCCCGATAGGGTATTCCAGCTGACCACCCTGTTAGAAAAATATGTTTCCACGGGAAGAAGCACGGCAGGCCAATCTCAGGAAAATAATGGGACACCCAATATTTGGAGAGCCCTGGATGTTCGTAATGTAAAATATGATACTACCATGGTGGATCATATTGCCATTGGGAAGCCAGTGGAAATGATGACTAAAACTCAAGTCAAATTCGCTAGTAGTGGAATAGCTATTCTTTGTGATGGAATCAGAGCCTCATCCTGGTACAATGATGGATATTGGGCGGGGATTGAAGCAGAAGATCTAGACATTGTCGTGGATTTAGGTCAGGAAATAGAAGTAGGCACCGTTTCTGCAGGCTTCCTTGAAGCCCAAAACTACTGGATTTTCCACCCTCAGCAGCTCACATTTACCACCTCAGTTGATGGTGTAAATTATTCAAATAAGCAGACCCTGGAGAGGACTGACCTGTTGGAGAATGAAGCGCGACAAATCAAGGATTTCAGCATTCAATTTGAAAATACGAGTTGTCGATTTATTCGTATACATGCTGAAGGGATAAAAGTATGTCCTAAGTGGCACAAAGGAGCTGGTGGCAAAGCCTGGATGTTCGTGGATGAAATTATTGTTGAATAGGATGGTTATGATGCAAGATATAACTCTCAAATGATGATACAGTTACATAAGATTGGGGTTTTGGCTACGCTAGCCTGTCTATTCATCTATTCAGGGTGTAAGAAGGAGATTTCTGATCCGGATAATCAGCTTACTATCTCATTTACTCAAAGCAAGATTGGTACAAGACTCAATATCCAGGATTCTGGTGCATGGTGGGGAGAACAGATTGTAAAAATTGTTGAGTTCAATGGCTCAATTTTTACCCTATCTTATGTTGATGATTCTGATGAAAGGCTAGCACTTCTGAATAAATCTGATTTGAACGGAACATGGTCAGAAGGTTGCAGCTTTGTTTCATCTAGAATGCCATCATTGTTGGTTGTCATCGAAGGCTTTATACATCTGGTTGGATTTGAACCGTTTAGTAAATCATATGATTTCGCGGGAAGATTGTTTCATGTTAAGTTTACTTCTGCTGAAGATATATCCGGCAGTTATATAAAAACCTATATCACTGAAGATACGTCAAATGATACACTTCTTCTGAAAGAGAGATTTGCATCTATCTTTTATGGTGCGACCATTGCAGAGGACAATACCATATTGACTGTTTACAATAATTCTCCAGACATAAACAAGCCAGGTCAAAATAGCATAGGAGCGAGAATTAGCAAAGATAAGGGTGAAAGCTGGGCTTATGAGAATGTCGCATCCGGATTAATGACAAATTATGCCTATCCATTTGCCTTTGTAAGCTCAACTTATCTTCATGTATTAGCTATTGAAGATCAGTATGATGAGGAGTATTTATCTGCCGGAAGTCCATATGATGAATATCCTTATCGCTATGGACAGGTTCGTCACTGGCAGAGGCTTCGATCAGGCGGTGCTTGGGAAGAGACTATTCTGATCAATTTGAATGAAACTTTGACAAAAAAAGAGATCTGGAATTCAATTCTACGGATTCACGAATTGTATGTTGATCAGTCAGATACAGTACATGTCATTTTACGTCATAAAAAAGACAGACGTTATAAGGCTTTCCATTATACCAAAGAGGAAGCTGCAACAACCTGGTCCAACCAGATGATTCTCCCAACCAAGGATCTATACTGGGCAAAAATGTGGGAGAATGATCAGCATGAACTCTTTTACATCCTGAAATCATTTGGAAAACAACTTTGGCTTACCCCGTGCGGAACAACAGACACTTACACTATTAGCGATCTCTCATGGTCATATGCACTCGATATGACACCCTTTCCTGCAAATTTACGAGGAGGAACCAATCTGAGTTCTGATTTGCATGTGGTAGTCTATGGAGGCAGCAGTGTGATAGAAGGTTACCATATCAAGGTAGCATTTGAAGATTAGATATAGATAACCTCCACATTTTCAGAGCATCCATGGTTATATGGAATCGTTGTTGTAAATTTATTAGTCACTAACCTAATAGAATTATGAAAACAAAAGTCTGGAGTGTGCTTGTCCTACTGATTGGTGTATTACTCTTCCCGGGGTGTGAATTCCTCATCAAGTGGATTTGAGTGGAAATCCAAAAACACTTGAAGATTGCAGAGAACATGCGGATAAAACTTTCGCAACGGCCATTCTGGTGATACAGTTGTTCTTTGATGGGGAGTTGACTGTTGACCAGGCGAAGGCGCTAATCCCTGATTACATTAAATATTTGCAAATAAGCCTGACGTATTATCAGTAATATTCATCTTACCACAAACTGCACACCCACCCTCACACTTCCATCACATTTACAATCAGTCCCTATTTCAGAATAAGGCTCTCAATAAAGAACTCCATCATTCTATCGCGATTCAAACTTGTGTGACCTCTGTCGGGACCAACCTGAACCTGGAAATATTTTCCAGCGCGTTGCAGTGCCTGGATAAGTTGGAGTGAATTGGAAGGATGAACGTTGTTATCCTGTGTACCGTAAAAAATCATAAGATCTCCTTTGAGATTCTCAGCATAGTTCATTAGTGAACCAGCTTCATATCCTGCTTTATGGGTTGTTAGTAATCCGCAATAGCGTTCAGCATATATATCATCATAATTTCGGAAATCTGTCACGGCTGAATTTGCACATGCAGCATGGTATACATCCGGATGCTGAAGAATTGCCGCCGCTGATGAGGTTCCTCCATATGATGATCCGGAAATACCAACTTTATTCTTATTAAAATAGGGCCTGTCGTATAAAGATTTCACTCCTTCAGCCATGTCAGCGATTTCAAGATTAATGAGGTTTCCATAGGTTGGGTCCATATATTCTTTTCCCCTACCAGCTGCGGTTCTTGAGTCAAAACCGCCATAAAGGAAGCCAAATTCAGTGCGGGCATTAGGTAAAGTGAAAGTCTCTCTTGCAGCGTTTGTTTCAGGACCGCCATACACACCTATCAATAATGGATATTTTTTGTTTGGATCAAAATTGGAGGGGAAATGTAGCATCCCATATAAAACTGTTTCTCCATCAGTTGCTTTATATGTGATCATTTCAACTGTTTTGAGTCCTAGTTCATGAAATTTAGTCATATCACTTTTTGCCAGTTCAGCCAAAACTTTGCCGTTTTTAGTTTTAATAAGCTTTGATACTGGTGGTATATTATGTGTTTGAGCTACATCGATGAAATACTTTGAATCAGGAGATAATTGTACTCTATGGTTAAAAGCCGGATCTGTTAATCGTACGTCATCCTTTCCGTCAAGTCCTACCTTATGGAATTGCATTTTCATATGGTTATCACCACTTCGTGCCATATAATACAATATACCAGCCTCTTCATCAATCTTTACAATACTTGAAACTTCAAAATCATGATTTGTCAGTGTGACAAGTAATTCACCACTTAAATTGTATAGATAGAAGTTTTTATAACCTGTTCTTTCTGATGTCCATATAAAACGGTTGTTGTCAGAGAGATATCTAATAGATGGTGAGTTAGTTGTATAGCTTGGCAGCCATTCTTCATGAATAATAACACGACATTCACCGGTAGTGGGGTCGCCTGCACACCATTCCATAATATCCTGTTTGCGGTTGGTACGGTGAAAAAGAAGTTCCATACCAACAGGTGCCCAGTTAATGCCATAGATGTATTCTCCAACGCCGTAATCTCCAAAAGGTTTACCGTCTCTGACATCAAATTTGGTCTCCATTTTTGTCTCTAAATCATAAACAAATAAGTCAACTGGTGGATTTTTTGATCCAACCTTCACGTATGATTCAATATCTACAGAGTCCTGAATTTTGGTTTGATTGTGTAAAACATAGTATTCTTTTGCATCTGTTTCATCAAATCGGTAATAAGCAATTTTTTTACTGTCTGGTGACCACCACATGGCATATCTTTGACCCAGCTCTTCTCCATAGGTCCAGCTGGCTGTTCCATACTTGATTTTGCCTTTACCTTTTGTTGTAATTGCCTTGACATTTGTGCCATCTGGATTACTGATCCACATGTTATTATCCTTATAAAACGCTTTTAATTTCCCGTCTGGGGAGATTGCCGATGTATATTGTCTACCCCTCGCAGGTCTCTCACCTGTACCTCTGTTACCTCGTCCTCTGGCAAATCGTGATTGGCTTCTAGATTGTTCTGCTACCTCTTCAACTTCGGTTCTTTTATTGGTGGTTAAATTATATTTATAGGTTTTTCCGTTAAAACTGTATGTGAAGGATTTCATATTTTCCGCCCAGTTGGCATTAATACTTCCCATAATTACCGAACCCCTGATCTTTGGACTCATCTCTGTATATCTGTCATAGCCTGGCATATTTGGAAGCCGGTCTTGCGCCTCAACTATGGTATTCGATACAATAAATACGAGTATCAGAAGAAAGCTAATTGATAAAGTGTTTTTGGATTTTAGATTTTTCATGATAGATCTAGTTTGTTCAAATCTAAAATTGGTATAAAAATTCATGGAAATACAGGGATTATATCATTCTTAACAACTTTTAACAGATGTCTTTAAGGTAAAGAGATAGTTGATTTTCTTGGAGGGGGATCTGGAGAGGTTGATGGCTGAGTTTTTATAAACGTGATGCTGGTTGAATCCAGAAACACATTTCATTCCTCTTTCACAACTATACTCAGTTCAGATTTATGCCTAGCCTTCAATATTTGGCATCCACTAGCTTTTGTCCATTATCTTTCTTTATTCCGAGTATGGTGGGCAGCATACTCAAGGCAAGGAATGAGGCCAGGGTCATGGTGACCCACATAATTTGAGTAAGGGTAGAATGAATCTGGAATGGGCTTAAGGCAAGGGCCGTAAAACCTATGGCCAAGCCAGAAGCGTTGGCAATGACAGGGGTGGCAACATACTTTAAGGCTGCGCTTGCTGGTGCAGAATTACCCGATTTCCTCATATATCGATACAAAGATGAGAAGTGAATGGCGTAATCTATACCAACTCCCACGGTAATTCCCATCATCATACCAGATACTATACTCAGTTTTATACCCATGTAACCCATGTATCCAAAAAGGCCAAGTAGGGTCACAGCCACCGGTAAAGTTGAGAATATGCCTAGCTTCAGGCTGCGCTGTGTGATGATACTGATAACCAGAACCAAAAGCACCGCCAGGATCAGTGATCTGATCTGCTGGTGTATCATCATATCATTCATATCTTTCATGGCAAAGGCATTGCTGACAGGTTCAAGGTTCACACCGTATACAGCAGAAACACCACCAGCAATCTCCTCAAATTCCTCAAGGGTTGCACCATTCAGATTCACCAGGGAGTACATAGCTCGTCCATATCCTTCTGATGAATAAAAATTTTCCAGGATATTGGGATTCATTTGCTTGACTCTGCTGAGTAGCATTTGTCTCATAAATGGTTCACTAGGAATCTCATCCATATTCATCTGGGCCTTTACAATGGAACCAAGAAAGGAGTAAATTGAATTCCCCTCCGATGCCAAACCTGCCTCTGTCACACGTTGCTCGAATTCCAGCAAGGCTTTTTCAGGGGTAATATCTAGTGCAGAAGTTGCAGGATAAATTAGAGCGACCGGCATGGCCCCACCGGTAATGTCTGTCATCTGATCCATATTCCGGTGAACCTCAGTGTTCTTTTTGAAAATATCCAGCATGGAGAAGTCTGATTTCAGATTGATTGCTCCAAAAGTGGCTACTCCAATTATTAGGGCTGTGATTGTTATGGCTGGCCACCCTTGCACTCTCCTGAAAAAGATGAGAACGGCACTCTCCTTGGTTTTTGGCTTTACTTTCAATGGTTTTTGTCTGAGCAGTAATAAAGGGATCATCACCCAGGCAGCAACCCCAGACAAAAGAATCCCGATACTTGCTCCGATACCCATGATTTGCATGGTTTCGCTCTTAATTAAAAGCATGGATAGAAAACCGGCCATGGTTGTCAATGTGGCCAAAACAACTGGTGTTCCTACCTCATTGAGTGTGACGTAAATAGCCGTTCTGATATGGGCTCCTTCTCTTAATCGGTCAACGATGTGACTGGTGATGTGCAAGCCATTGGCCGAACCCAAAACAATCACCAGAAAGGGAGTCAATACCGAGGCCACAGATATTTCACCATAAACCCAGCTTAGTAATCCAAGAGTCAGCACGGCACCGATAATCCCAGGTAGGAGACTGAGTGCTGTGGCCCTGAAACTCTTCAGATTAATGACAAAAACAAGAAGTAACAGAATAATGGCAATTGGAGGCAGGAAGATTACTATTTTAAGGATATAAGAAAAAAGTTTCCCCTGGAGATAGACTTCGCCTGACACGAAAAATGCTCTTCCAGTTTCAGCCAGCATTTCTTCCAGTTTCTTGGTAAACTTTCCGACCTTCACTTCAGTTATTGGGAATATCTTTAGCATTGTCCAGAATCCACCATCGTCTCTTTCCATGAGTATTCTCCCATTGCTCACTTCATTCATCATGCTAACTGAAGCTTCGACCTGCTCTACAGGTCTGTTTAATACACTTGCAGGGATTGGTGGTTCAGCCTTGTCCACATCTTCAAGGATTGCTATTTCAGCAGTCAATTCGGCTAGTTTCTTGAGATCTCCAACACTGCCATCGCTTTCGATCAGTACGATCAATTGCTCAGATCCTCCGAAGTATTGGTTCATTTTTTCAATACGAGAAATCGCATCAGATTCTCTGGGCATGAATGCAGAAAATCCTGTGTCAATCTTTACCAAAACAATTCCCACAATGGCAGTTATCATTAAAAGCGCAAAACTGATCAGAAAGATCTTTCCTCTTTTGTCAAGAAGTTCCACATAGGCGCTCAATCTATTTCTTTTCATTTGATTGATCATAGTTACACATTTGAATATATTACCAAGGTATTGTTTAAAAAGATTGGAGTCAAATCAAGGAGCCCTTCACGCGTTTTTCTCATACTTGAGCTTAATCACTTCAGAACTGGTAGCTTCTCGTTTTATATCTCATTCAAGGCGCTTTTCTCAACCTTAAGCCAGCAGTGGCTTGCATCCGATCACAGGAAGAAGTCTGTGCTTCTTGGTTCCTGATTATTCCTTATTCAAGTCCTGGTACATTTTTATTGCTTTTTCCGCCAGCACTTTTGTGGCATTTACTACCGGAACATTTACCCTGTCAGGATTAAAAGCCAAAGGAATTTCGGTACAGCCAAGAATAATTAGTTCAGCCCCCTTATCAATAACATTCTGACCAGCCTCTGCAAGCAAGTCTTCACTAATCTGGCGATCGACGCCCGATTTTATTCCATATATAGCTTTCATAACCTTCTCATTTATAATGCCATCATCGGGAGGGATTGTCTGGAAGCCCTCATCCTTCAGTTCATTTTCATACAGTTTGGTTTCAATCACCGCAGTTGTAGCTAATAATCCAACCTTTTTAACATCCGGATAATTTTTAACAACCTCATTCACAGCTTCTCTTATCATATGAATAATTGGTATTGAAACGGCATCCTGCATGTCATCGTAGTAATAATGTACCGTATTGCATGGAATTACTATAAATGAAGCACCTCCATCCTCAAGTAATTTGACAGCTTCTACAATAGGTGGGATCACTTTATTATCATTATTCCTGATACTCGACATTCGGTCTGGTATCTTAGGTTGGCTATAAATTAAAGTTGGGATATGTTCCTGGTCGGCCTTGGCAGGCGTTAATCTCACGATCTGATGATATAGGTCAGCTGTAGCTTCCGGCCCCATTCCACCCAAAATTCCAAGTCGGACCATATCTGGGTGCTTATTTTCTTCAAGGTTGCAGGAAGAAAGAATAATAATAGATAATAAGATAAAGCTTGATATATTGATTTTCATAAGATTATGAATTTGGAATTACATGAGGTTCTATAGCCTCTGCCATAAAGATATAGCATTGATGCCTTAAACTCTAATCGACACTCCAAATCCCTGTGCCCCAATAAACCAAAATCCCCAGCTTCAATCGAAGCCAGGGATTGTTTCGTGGAGACGACGGGACGAATGTCGAACCATTTGAAAAACGATTTGGTAAGTTTTCACCTTCACCGCAACAACCTCGCTGGATGCATTTGTGCAATACAATACAATACAAACATCGATGCGGTTATTGCAATTGAGCGCTTCAGCGATAAACCCAGCGATGGAGTTGGTTAATTTCAGAAATTATGTAAATTAGCGGAAAAAAAGAAACAAAATGCGTTTCGAGGATTTCCGACATGCTTTTTCGAAGCAAGTATGCATTAACCGAAACCAGATGTTAGCATGGCATCCTGGGTTTGACAAAAATAATCTGGGACGATGGGTTAGCAAAGGGTATCTGGTGAGACTAAGGAATGGATTGTACTGTTTTCCTG
>CAYUGX010000048.1:10373-20056 GCA_964444375.1 uncultured Porphyromonadaceae bacterium
ACAGGATTGGTGAACCTGATATGATATATTATTCAGCAAATCAGATCTATGCGCCATCATATATAAGTTTGCATACGGCATTGTCTTTTTATGGTTTAATACCGGATTCAGTTGGATCAATAACCAGTGTTACCGGTCGAAAGACTAAAGAATTTCAGAATCCTCTTGGTCGGTTTACTTATCAAAAATTGGAGTCCTCTCTCATGTTTGCTTATCACAGAAAAAGGTTTTTGACAAACCGTGTATTTCTCATGGCTTCACCCGAGAAAGCCCTGCTTGATTTATTGTATTTGTTTTCCTTTTACTCAAATGCGAAGGATATGCTTGAATTGCGGATTAACCAGGAAATCCTGATAGAGACCGTTGATGTAAAAAAACTCAATGACTTTTGCATGAAGTTTGAAAGCCACGCCCTTGAGGATCGTGTTTTAATATTCAGAAAAACCTATGACCTATGATCAATTTTGACCAGATAAAGGGATATTTTTCGCCGGCTCTGCAAAACAATCCTGTTCAGCAAAAATATTTATTGAAGGAGTATTTACTTTTACTCATTCTTGACTATTTGTCGGGAACACCCTATATTCAAAAACTAGTGTTTATTGGCGGCACTAGCCTGAGGCTGATTAAAGGAATTGATCGGTTTTCAGAAGACCTGGACTTCGATTGTCAGAACATTTCAGTTGAGCAGTTCAATCAGATGACAGATGAGGTGATCAGTTTTTTACGCCAATCGGGCTGGAATGCAGAAGCCAGAGACAAGGAATCAAATAAGCTGTCAGCTTTTCGCAGAAGTATATATTTCCCAGGTTTGCTTTACGAACTTGGATTATCCGGACATCAGGAGGAACGATTCCTGATTAAAATTGAGGCTGAGGATCAAAAGCTGCATTATTCCGCAACGATGACCGGGATTTCTGGTTGTGGTTTCTTTTTTATGTTTCGTGTTCCGAATGATCGGGTATTGTTAGCTATGAAACTTTCTGCATTACTGTCAAGAGCTAAAGGTCGTGACTTTTATGATGTGATGTTCCTGATGAGTCAGACCAGTCCTGATTATGATGTTCTTGCACAAGGTACAGGAATTCGAAATGCAGCAGATTTAAAAGCAGTTTTACTCGAGTTATCTGAAAAGACAGATTTGCAGCATAAATCCAACGATTTCAAACATCTGTTGTTCACCGTTGGCAAGAGTTCCAGAATAGAACATTTTAGTGAGTTTATAAGAAGTCATAAATGGTGAGTTCACTGGCATAATCTTGCCAGAGACGAAAAAACCACCTACCGAACAGAATCGATAAGTGGTTGATCTTCAATTTGTGGAGACGACGGGACAAATGTCGAACCACCTAATTGAAGATTTGGAGTTATTGGCTAAATATGGTTATGAAATGTAACCAGCACATCCACCTCAGTAAACTAGTCATGACTCAATAAATGTAAACTAAATGACTAGAATTATGTAAAGCAATATGCTAAAATAATGTAAAATAGATCTATATTTGTATGTAAGAAGAATTCATGATCTATAGGAAACGTATATCCGACATCGAGTTAAAAAGGAAACTCAACGCCTCCAGAGCTGTGCTGATTCGAGGCCCCAAAGCTTGCGGGAAAACTGAATCGGCTAAACAAATAGCCGAAAGCGCATTGAATGTTGATAGAGACGAAAATGTCTCAGCTCTCATCAATACAGCACCAAAACGATTGTTGGTTGGTGAAACTCCTCGTCTGATTGACGAATGGCAAGTACAACCGATACTTTGGGACTACATTCGCCATGAAATAGATGACCGACAAAAAAATGCCCAGTTCATCCTCACAGGCTCATCAAATCCTGAAGAATCAGCCAAAATGCATTCAGGCGCAGGCAGGTTTACTATCGTAGAGATGCGCACCATGTCTTGGCAAGAATTAGGTATTTCATCTGGTAAGATAAGTCTGGCTAATCTTTTTAGAGGTGAAAAAATTGATATCGTTGATCAACCAACAGATCTGGACTTCATCATCGAGAGATTAATAATTGGAGGTTTTCCGACCCTTCTAAATAAAACCATTGATCAGGCAACCGACTTGAACCGAGCGTATGTAGAATTACTTGCTGAAGTAGATATGAGCCGGGTATCCAACGTCAACCGCGACCCAATAAAAGTTAGAAGTTTGTTGCGATCGCTGGCTCGGAACACGGCAACAATGGTGGATATTACCTCTTTGGAAAGAGATATTCTTGAAAAAGAGAATGCAGGCATAACCCGTCCTACTGTTTATGATTATCTTGATGCCCTTAACCGCTTGATGGTCACAGAAGAACAGCCTGCCTGGAACACACATATTCGTTCATCCCACGCATTGCGAAAATCACCCAAACGACATTTTACTGACGTTTCTTTGGCTATTGCTGCATTAGGAGCAGATGCAGATTCTTTGATCAATGATTTGAATTTCACCGGTTTCTTGTTTGAATCTCTTGTCACTCACGAACTACGTGTATATGGGCAGGCTAATGATGCTAAAGTTTATCATTACCGTGATTCAAGCGGTTTAGAAGTGGACAGTATCGTCCAAAAATACAATGGTGACTGGTGTGCTTTTGAAATCAAGCTTGGTACAGGTGAAATTGATGTGGCAGCAGCAGTCTTGACTAAATTTGCATCTACTTTAGATACAAGTAAAGTAAAACCACCGACATCACTCAATATAGTCACAGGAACCGGAATCAGTTACACCCGTACCGACGGAATCAATGTTGTTTCGCTGGCATCTTTAGGGGAATGATGTATTTGATAGACAACGGGATAAATCCTGTATTTTCAACGGGCCCGCTTCTAAATTGATTGACACTGTTGATTCTAACTCGGAATTCTCAACGGTTCGACAATCTTGGCCTCAAAAAAGTGCCAAAAATCGAAACCCTCTGAAAGTCATTATTCATGATGCTTTCAGAGGATTGGAGTCGTGGAGACGACGGGACAAAAGTCGAACCGGTTGAAGAAAGATTTGATGGATCTCTGACCAAAAAATGGGTATTGGTGAACGGATTTAGACCAATTTGGGAAAAGTATCCGGAAAATAGGGGGGGTAAGTCTTCGTTCACCGGTTAATCTAACCTCATCTCACCGCCTTGTAATGACTACGCCGCAAACAACTCATAACCTAACATCTAAGCCTGATAAAGTAATAGTATCCGGCTTCGGTGAAGGGCATCCAATTTATCTGGCGAATGCAATAACCCAGGCAAATGAGTTTGAGCGATAATCATTTGGAGTAATCGTCATCGTCGGGCATAGCGTGGCTTATGAAGACTTTATTTCTCATTTTTCTTCTTCGCTATTATTTGCACGGTTTGATACCAGTAATAGAATGACGATTTATCCGGTTGCTTTTTCAGCTTGTTTAGATAGTTCCAATCCTGATCTTCGATGTTAAGGCCTTTGATGTCCTGCCCTTTGTAGTAAGCAATGGGTGACATATCGTTCACTAAGATCTTGGTTGCCAGATATCCTATGCGAGCTGCTGCCGGCACAGCATCATCAATGCGAAAATTACCCGACATCAGAAAGCCGAAATCAAAGGCTTTAATTCCTTTTTGTAATTCGCCAAACTTTTGCTTTTCGTCATCCGATGCGCCACCTCTTTTAGCAATGATCAGACAGGTGTCAATTGTGTCTTGCAGCACCTTTTGAGGAGTTAGCCCCTCTCAGGGTCGCCATTCTTTCGGTAGTTGATTTCTTGTTCAGCAAAAGCCATAAAGCTTTTCGCTACCATTTCAAAGTCAGCGATATGCTCAAACAACTTGCTCAAATCGAAGAGTTGCTTGCAAATCTCCATGGAGAAGGGTTGCTTGTCTTTTCCTTTGAAATACGGTATCCCTATGGTGTTTGGAGCAAAGGCAGTGAGTTTGTCACCTGTTATAGCATCTATTGTGGGAACCGTGACCATGGTCTCTAGCTCTGTTTCGATCCATTTTGTGTTGACAGGGATTTCAGCTTGTTCTGGGTAAATCGAATCTTCGGTTAGTACATCCAATAAGATGGTTCCAGAACCCTGCTGTTTGGTTTCGAAGAAAAACTTGTAGTGAGCTTTTGGAACTCCCGGCTGATAACTGCGATGTTCATCTAACTTCCAGATTGTAAAATGGGAAGTTTCGGTAACCTTGTTAAAGATTTCTTCAAGGTCTTTTCTTTCTACATTACAGATGATATCAATGTCAATGGAGAATCGGTTTCCTTCTTTGAGCAAGAGCAACAAACTGGTTCCACCCTTGAAGACGAAGTCCAGTCCATTAGCTTTGAGCCTTTCCAACAAATGTAAGGCATAAATCATTTTCTCGAGAATGATTTTGTCAATTCGTTTGTGGTCCTTCTCCTTTTTGAATTGTTCTAGCCACTCTCCAGTAAAACACTTGTCTTTAATCATCAATAATATCTTTTACCAGATGAAACATATGGTTAGTCATGAACTGCTTTATATCGTACTCTCTTTCCCTTCTTTTAGCATAGCTGAATAATTTGGTGAAATTGATGGTGTATTTGCTGAGGGCATTTTCATAAATGTGCATTAATTCACCGCCTTGCAGATAATAGAACAGGCGTTCCTCAGCGAACAGGTCAACGAGAATCTTCTCAAGGGTAGGTGTGTAGAACTTGACCTTTTTTTCTGTTCGTTTCATCAATGGTGCTCTTGTGAGCAGCTTCTTGATGATGACAGGTTGATTGCTTTCAGCTATGTAGAAATCAATAGCTTTTTCGTCAGGGTTCAAAAAAACTTCCCTATGCAAATTGTCTTTTAAAGCGTAGAACAGTGACTCTTCAAATCCTTTCTCCGTTTCTATGAGCATTGATGACTTGCTTGTTTGGTGTTGGACAAATTCGTTCAGCCATACTGTTTCCCAAACACAGTGTTTGACTTCATCAAACTTTTCTGATAGCTGTTTTGCAATATTTAGGAGATTGGGAGAGATGTCCGGTTTGTATTTGGGTTTGTAAGAGATTACATAAAGTCCTCTTTTGAGAGGCTTAATGATGTTTCTGTTTTTCAGGTCATAGATTCTCCACCCGAAAGTTCCTTCTTTTAGTCCAGGCTCGAAGTAACGGTAGAATTGAAAGAGTTCTTCGCGTGTAAAAGACTCCTTATCCTTGAACTCTTCGATCAATTTATTTTCTAATACTTTAGGCATGGCAAAACCAATTTTAGCCAAAAATAGGCATTTCTGGTAAAATTTGGAAATCAAAAAAACGCCAGAAATGAAAAAGTCTGGCAAAGTTTGGCTCTTTTGCAAAGCTTGGGTGTAGGACCTTCATACCCTGATTAGACATTCTGTTGTTACGAGGCAACTCATTCTACAAAATCATGCAGTTTTGTAGAACACTCGTTATCAATTGATATGGCAACAGAATATAATGTCATTTTAAAATAGAACAGACTGACTTTTCAAGGCAGAACGTCTAGCAGATTCGGAAAAACAGAAGCATGATCCACACCCACACTTCTTAACACACCGACACCCAAACACAAAGCCCGGCTTGGATTACAAGCCGGGCTTTGTCTCGTGGAGACGACGGGAGAAATGTCGAACCAATTAATGACCGATTTGGCCATTTCTACCATAGTGAATCTTGAAAAGAATTCACTGTAGGATGAGACCTCCATGCTCCGTATTTTCAAGTATAGCATCAAATTGGTACTAGGTTATCATGTATAATGTTTTAATAATAAAACAAAATATATTAAATTTGTTTCTTAAAAGAAACGTTATGGCGAACAAAACATCAGTGTTACTGCCTAGAATTCAAAAGATTCTTGAAGAGTTTGGAGAAAACCTCCGTCTAGCTCGACTTAGACGGAAACTCAGTAGTGAACAGGTAGCAGAACGGGCTGGCATGGGACGATCCACCCTGGTGAAAATCGAAAAGGGACATCCTGGTGTTGGGATTGGGCATTATCTGAATGTTCTGAAAGTACTAGGACTTGAACAGGATTTTCTGCTTCTAGCAAAAGATGATGAATTAGGCAGAAAATTGCAGGATGCAAGACTGACCACAAGGGAACGAGCTCCTAAACAAATTAAAAGGTAATGGTCAAGAGAAAATCAAAAAGGGATGTTCTGGTTTATGCCCATTGGGAGAGTATGCCTGATCCAATATTATTAGGGATGCTGCATTCCGAGTTGCTCAGGGGAAAGGAGATCTTCTCATTTGAATACAACGAGACTTGGCTGCAATCAAAGTATGCCCAATTACTGGATCCTGATCTTGAATTGTTCTCAGGATTGCATTACCTGACTGATAGGAAAATGAATTTCGGAATGTTTCTTGATTCATCTCCAGACCGATGGGGACGTATCCTAATGCAAAGGCGTGAAGCTGCTCTTGCCAGGAGAGAAGAAAGGGATTCTAATAATCTGTTTGAAACGGATTATCTTTTGGGTGTATTTGATGGCCATAGGATGGGCGCCTTAAGATTCAAGACTGATTCGGATGGCCCATTCCTGAGTGACAACAAAGAATTGGCATCTCCTCCCTGGACTTCAATCCGGGAACTTGAGGAGATTAGCCTGAGATTGGAAGTTGATAACGTGGAGCATAATCCTGAATATATGAAATGGCTTAATATGTTGGTTGCGCCAGGATCATCTCTGGGTGGTGCCAGACCAAAAGCCAGTATAATTGACCAGGATGGGAAATTGTGGATTGCTAAATTTCCAAGTTTACACGATAGAACAGATATTGGAGGATGGGAGATTGTCACCTATGAATTGGCAAAAAAGGCTGGTATTCATATGGCTGAATGCCAGGCAAGAAAATTCTCCAGCAATTACCATACTTTTCTTACAAATCGTTTCGACCGGAATCATAATGGTGAGCGCATCCATTTTGCTTCAGCCATGACCATGCTTGGTTACATGGATGGTCAGGATGGAGCCAGTTATCTTGATCTGGTTGAGTTTCTAACGACTAAAGGAGCAAATGTTGACGCGGATCTGGAAGAATTATGGCGCAGAATCGTTTTTAGTATCTGCGTATCCAATTCAGATGACCATTTGCGCAATCATGGATTTATCCTGACACAAAGAGGTTGGTTGTTATCTCCTGCTTATGATATAAATCCGGTTGAAACAGCCACCGGATTAAGTCTGAATGTTTCGGAAAATGATAATGCTTTGGATTTGAGTCTGGCCCTAGATGTTTGCGAATACTTTCGTCTTACCAGAAAAAGGGCAAATGAAATCATTTCGAAAGTTACTACTGCAGTGAAAAACTGGCCCAGAATTGCCGATAGGTATGGAATTTCAAGGTCTGAACAAGCCTTGAAATCTAAGGCTTTTTCAAGGGCCATGAGCCTGTGATGAGTATACAGTTTAACCTATTTAGTTTCAAATAGTGTTGGATTGTTTTATTCATCAAGTTCTGGTGTCTTCCTGATGTTCCAATTTGGTTTTATTTTGGGTCTACAAAGACGGCGGTATAAATCATTGGATAGAATGAGAAATCCCCTGAAAGCGATTATTTATAAATCTTTCAGAGGATTGGAGTAGTGGAGCTGGCGGGAGTCGAACCCGCGTCCAAACAAGGAACCCATGCGCTTTCTACATGCTTAGTCGACCTTTGGTTTTCGAATCACGACTGCCAGTCAACGGGCGATCATGACCTTAGCTCCTTTAATTTCGTCTACCTCCCAGAGCCTGAGGTTGACTAGTCCCAAATTGCTTGCACCACGTGATCGGGTTGGATTAGGACAGTACCGCCCGCGTGATGTATCGTTCCAACACCTAGTGCCGGAATAAAGCTAATCTACTAAACTTCGATTAGGCTGCGATAGCAAAGTTATTTTCGCCAATTATAAAGGTGTAACCCAGTTTTACGAGTGTTGTTACCTGACTCGGCATGCTTACCCACCAGTTCACCTTGCTGTCAAAACCAGGGCAGCCCCATAAAGGACTACAAAAATACAACTATTTTTACTATTTTCATGCCTCTCAAAATAGTCATCATCATCATGGATCCTTTTAAAATAGGCGTCCTGCGCGAGACCAAGGTGCCACCCGACCGACGGGTGGCCCTTCCTCCACACAGGATCATCGAACTACAAAAACACTTTCCGAAGCTTCAAATCGTTGTGCAACCATCTGATCTAAGGTGTTATTCAAATAGCGAATACAACCAGCTTGGCATTACCTTGCAAGAAAACCTGGGTGATTGCGATGCCCTGATCGGTGTGAAAGAAGTGGATATCAATACCCTTCTGTCTGATAAAACTTATTTCTTTTTTGCCCATGTAGCTAAAGAGCAGCCCTATAATAAACCCTTGATGCAGGCTCTCTTACATAAGAATATCAGGATGGTGGATTATGAGTACCTTACGGATGGAACTGGAACCAGACTCATCGCGTTTGGTCGGTGGGCAGGTGTAGTAGGAGCCTACAACGGACTTAGAGGATTAGGCATTCATTCGGATAGATTTGACTTGAAACCTGCTCACATGTGCAAAGATCGAAAAGAAATGGAAGCACAATTGAATAAGGTGATCCTCGATAAAACTCACATACTGGTTAGCGGAGGAGGTAGGGTTGCCCAAGGAGCCATGGAGACTCTCAAGAAATTGACCATCCGGGAGGTGAGTCCTAAAGAATACCTGGCGAAAACCTTTGACGAACCAGTTATCTGTCGCATAGATCCTGAGCACTACGTTGCTCGTACAGATGGTGGTCCATTCAGTTACAAGCACTTTTTTGAAAATCCAAAAGAGTACAAATCAACTGCCAAACCCTACCTGACAAAAACCGATCTGTATGTTGCTGCCCATTATTGGAACCCGGATTCACCACGGATGTTTGAGATTGATAATAATCAACCCACACAAGACGATTTCCAGCCTCCTAAAGTAATTGCCGATGTTTCTTGTGATATTGATGGATCAGTGCCAACAACTACCCACGCAACGACCATAGCCAATCCATTCTATTGGTATGACGATATATTGATGATGACTGTGGATAATTTACCCGGCGAATTGCCCCGCGATGCATCAGATGACTTCTCAAAGATATTGGCTGAGCAAATCATTCCGAAACTTCTGAAAGATGATCCGGAGGGAGTTATCAAACGGGCTACCATAACTGAGGATGGTGAACTAACCAAGGCGTTTGATTATCTCAAAGACTATGCTACGAAGTAGCTTAGACTAATTCTGTGGTGTACCACCAAGATGCCTTTTGAAGAAACGCTGAAGGCTTGGAATCTCCACTTCATGTCCACCGGCGTGAACAACTAACTCGAGATGGTCTGGCTCTCCATAGACGTAATAGACCGGTTTGATTTCATCCAGTACTTTTTTGGCCAGCGGAACATAAAACTGACTGGGTGGCTCCTGAATACCGTTTTGACATTGCAAAGCCCGGGGTGCAATCAGGCCGTAGATATCCGCAAAGTCTACCCGAGTGCGCAATCCCGGAAACTTCCAGCACATGCAATGATTCTGTTCCATGTGATCCATATTTGTTAGAAATCCTGAACTGATTGTTGCTTTTATTCGCGTGTCCATAGCCCCCAACCACATGGTCATTTCTCCGCCCAAAGACAAGCCGGCACATCCAATTCTGTCGGGGTCCACTTCTTTCAATGATTCCAGGAAGTCTACACAGCGGATGATGTCAAACAAACGTTCTCCCATGAGTAGCATGCCTT
>CAYUGX010000049.1:0-19872 GCA_964444375.1 uncultured Porphyromonadaceae bacterium
CACTTTCCTCATCTTCTTCACCTTTCTTACTTTCTCTCATCTTTAACTATGCTTCTTAATTCTTACTGTATAATAATCTCGTCGACAAACAAAAACGCAGCCTTTCCCTTCCCATTGTGCCAATCGGGACACAAACCAATATTCTTTGCTTGAATGCGCACATAACGAAACTTCGATTCGACACATTCAATGCTAAAGTCCTTTTTAATGGCTCCGCTTGCACGCAGGCTTACATCGGTCGTTAATCTGCCTAATAATAGATATTCGTTTCCATCAAGAGAAGCAGATACCTGAATGCTCTCAGGCATAAAAATCCATGAACGTGTATCCTGCAAGCACCCTACAATCACCTGGCTAACCGGGGTGGGATTTTCGAGATCGATGGTAGCTACCAGGTCATGCCCCATGAATCCCTGCCACAATCCATCCAGGTAGTCCCGTGTTCCACGAATACCATCGACCAGCCCATACTCACCACCAGCGGTATATCTTCCCGCATAGCCCTGTCGGTATTCAATCTGTTTGCCAATGCCATTGTGAATAAAGAATGATTTGGCCGACCAGGCTATACGCTCATCCTGATCGAACAACCCAACAGAAAATGTAGCTGTTTCAGTGAGCCCAATAGCATCGACTAGTTTTGGAGATGAGGAGGTGGGTTCAATTCCATTCAAGGTATATCGAAGTTCACTATGATCTTCCCGTGTCGATGCTGTCACTTCAAATCGTCCGGATTCTTCATTCAATCCATAGCTAATCACAGGATCAGCATAAAGCTCCATCTGATCAAACCAGGCGATCCCCTGATCGGCTAAACTGAGTCTGACATTTCCGCTGATCGCCTCAGATCCCTTATCCGGTAGGTGAAAACGAAGCTTATAACAGGCCCATTCACCGGTCAGTCTGAACTCTTCTTCAGCAAAAGAGCCAATCGACAATGTGAAGTGGGTACCGGTATACAGGTTCTTCTTGAATAATCTTTGCCAAAAAGTAGGTTTTACGGGGATATGGGCAGTTGTATCCATTTTGGCCCACACTGACAGGGTATATCCAGAACCGCTACTCAATCTGACTGGGAAGAACGATAGTGCCATTCCTTTTCCCGTCTCTGGGGTAGTCAGACGAAGCGAATGCTGCCCTTCTTTCACCAGGCGTGTATCGAGAAATGCGCTGGCGCCTTTGTCTTGCCCAACCGAGGCATAGCACGCTGACGGAACACCCGGACTTGAACTGTTCTCAAAACCGGGATCCAGTAATAAATTCCATTCTTGAGTCACCGTTCGGCGATAACCTGATAAACGGTATACTCTTCTGCCGTATCCATCAATCAGGTCGATCAGTTCGTTACCCTCATCAGAAAGAGTTCTGTTCTCAAATAAAACGGTGATGTTTGATCCGGCTAGATCAAATCCCATGTCAATTCGCAATCCTTTTGGATCATTATCTTCATTCACTGCGATCACCAGCAGATCTCCCTGGTATTCGTGCATGGAGATTCGAAGCCCTTTTGTGGTAGAGGTGATACCTTCAACCGGAATGCCCTTAGTTAAAAAGGGCATAATTTCGCTAATCTCTAAGGCAATTCTACCACACTCTCCCCATGTAGCCGTCGATTTGGGGAAGCCATTCTTGCCGTGTCGCACAAAGTATTGAATGCCACTCATGCCTTCGACGATTGACATCCAGGTCATGGCCCGAAGCTCGCGCAAAGTGGGTTCACGACTCCAGTGTTCACTACCTCCAAAGGCCTGGGGCACCATCCAAACCGCCTTTTCAGCTAAAAACTCTTGCTTCAGATTATGGGCAACAGTTCCAACAATCTTTATGGGTTGATTGGGGACTGGATAGGGATCGGCCATGACAATGTCCATGGCATCGGCGTATTTTCTAGCTTGCATGGGTGCCATGAAAACAATACTAATGGGGTGATAGGGATCGACTGACTTGATAAAGTCATACACCACCTTGAGCGAATCGGGAGATTCACCGTGCCCTGTGGGTTCATCAGAAATATACCAGGCCAACAGGGCGGGATGATCTTTGAAAGCATGTATCTCTTCGAGCAATAACTGCCATTTCTCTTCGGGAGATTGTCCAGTAGCACGTCCACTACCCACTCCACCGCCTCCGGCGACTGAGAGTAAATTGTAATGCACCTTCATACCCAATCTTGCACAGCGATCCATATAGGCCTGTCTTTCAGCCCTGGTATCCCCTTCGATCTTTTGGTAGGGTGACATCATATTAAAACCTTTAACCACTTCATCAGCGGCTAGATCTTCTTGCACCGGTGAATAGCAATAGAAACCGAAAGGGAAGAAGGTCAAATCATTAACCAGCAAACCTCCGGTGAGCCGGTCGATCTTCACTGCATGCACCTTGGGCTTACGAAAAACCAGTGTCGTAATCAACTCCAGATCCAGCTCATTTCCAGAAATCCAGGCCATGAGTTTACCCGGAAGCTTTGATTGTTTATTGACTGGAAATCGAAAACGTAAAATTGATTCAGTCGCCAGGGTATCACCACCAAAGAGCAATTTCCCATCCAGAGACAAAATTAAGTTAAAGCCTTTTTTTTGCTCTTGTTCAGGTACAACCAACAATACTTCTGCCTCGGTTTCGGTGGTGTAATAATCGAGGCGAGTATTCAGTTTCCAATCCGTTTGACCGACAGCATTCAGATTCGCCAAGCTGCAAAACGCCAAACTTAAGACAATAATGATATTAGTCTTCAACATATTCATCTCCGTTTTCTACTTCTCCCAATTCATACAGGTATCCGGCAATAGCCGTGCAGAGGTCTTCGATAAATTGTTGGCCCTTCTCAGGAGTTGCCTGGGCAGGGTTCCCAATTCCAGTATCTTCAGTGACCATAGGCCACTTGCGAGGGGTCCAGGCCCAGCCATCTTCATGTGCCTGATAGATAAACCCAGTGGCTTTCCCTTCACCGGCTTCATTAAGAGGTAAAATGAGGTGAGGTGCAAGTACCTGCATCATACTGGTTTCCATCTCACCTGCATGGTCGCCAGGCTCTTTGAAATATTTTCGATTATCTAAAACCCTGAACCAATCAACCGTTGAAATGAACATATCGGGGTAGGTGACCAGAATTTCTCTAATCATTTGTTTGAAATGATTCCCTCCATGGCCGTTCAAAACCATGAGCTTATCAATCCCTTGTTGATCTAGCGATTCAACCACATCTTCCAGAATTCTTGCTTGAGTTGATGGATGCATATTGATGGTGCCCTGATAATCCATCTGAGTGGTATTAACGCCAAAGGGTATGGCCGGCAACACCAGCACTTTGGCTCCTGCCTCCCAGGCCATCGCTGCCGCTGTAGCTGCGATAGCCTCCGTCTCATAATTGTCAGTACCTAAAGGCAAGTGCAAATTGTGAGGCTCAGTCGCCCCCCAGGGCAAAATCGCCACTTTATACTCGGTTTCCTGAATGGTTTTCCAGGGTGTTTCGCTAAGGATGTACGGACGGTTGGTCATAATTCTTAAATTAGTTAATCAGGTTAGCCAGGTAAAAACGGATTAGTTAAGTTAATTCGGGTTACTATTTGGGTGTCTCGGTTTTCGTCTCTCGCCTCTCGTCTCTCACCTTTCGCCCTTCGCCTCTCTTATTTCGAATAAGTAGCCTTTCTTCTCGGGAACCGTAAAGCTCTGGTCAATCTTGAACTTTTGAGCCTCCTGGAAATCTTTAACAGCTGGGGCAATCATTTCGCACTTATTTGGATCCAATCCTAAGGATTCCCAATCAATTTTGAGCTCAATCCGGGCCGGGCCCGGCGCCCATGAGGCCAGGGCAATAAGCGTTCGATCTGGTTTTTTGTAAACCGTGGCTAGTATATCATCCCGTCCGGTTTTGACCGGGCAGTTTTCTGACCAATAGCCGATCATTTCACTGTCTTTAATTCCAAAATCATCCCATACTTTCCAGATCGGTGTCGGATCACCAGACCAGGGTGCTCTTGAGGTCATTCCGTAGAGCATTCCCCTCCAGGCATTGCCTCCTTCCCAAAGCATCTCGCCCATTAATCCGAAGGGAATTCCTGATACTTCAGTGAGCCAATATTCAGGACCCGCATCATAATTGAAATATTCGCCAAACCACAAGCGGTCAATGTAGGCGAAGTGCTCAAGGTACAGATTGGCCGAATTTGCATAACCATCGCGGGGATTAAACTGGTTTGCTGAATGGAGATCGATCAGTGCCCCAGGATTTCCTCGTAATAAGATCTTTCTCACTCGTTGCATGATGGAACGATCAAAAGCCACATCGTCAATGTATAAGCCATCTATTCCGACTTTGTTTACCAGAAAATTTAGTCCTTCCAGATAATAATTATGCCAGCGAGAGACTCCTGAATTAATCACAGCAGCATCTTTCCAGCTGGGAACAAACCAGGCAGCAATGTAATTTCCATCGAGATGCTCTTGTAGCCAGCTGTACCCACCTCCCGGTCCAAATGAAAGGATTTCATCACCCAATGATTTCAAGGCCCAGATTTCTGGACAGATATTCGAAAGCTCCCGAACGGTATAATAGTATTTTACCTTGGCTCCTTTTTGGTGGGCTTCGTCGGTGTAGGCCTTCATGATATCAGTAGTCATGAAAGGATAATTTATGTAGGGGTTGATATCGGTAGCATGGTGTACGTTAATGGTATTGCCCCCATAGGCCAAAATAGAATCTATTGGTTCAAAACGATGATAATAGCGGTTATGCCAGTGTTTTTCTGTTTCTAACGGATGGAAGGGGGTCACCAGCATTTGCACATTGAAATTCAGCGTTTCGCCTTTTTCAATGGTACGCTCTCCTGAATAGGCCTGAATCAGATAGTGATCAGGTTTGCGAGTCAAGCTGATACCACCAGCACCCTCATTGTACCATGACGGTGGCATATGAAGGGGCTTCTGCTGATAAAAATTGGTGTTGAGCGGACGCTCATAATTTTCAGCCCGGAAGCTGGTCTGTAGACCCAGGTTTACATCACCAATCCATGCACCATCGTTATTGAAATACGGGTCCCATTTATATGTTAACTCATCTGGGCAGTACCCTCCTGTTCGTCCCAAACCCAACATGTATTTGGCACCCTCATTCTGCACAGGAATAGTGAATGAAATATCTTCAACCACCAGATTCCGTTTGCCCTTAACTTCCATTTTCAAGGTCATAAAACCATCAAATTCCAACATCCCTTCAATGGTGCAACTGAGCCCCTTTGCGTTTCCTGTGGCTGTCCATTGTACCATTCCGGGTTCAACGATATTGGTTTTATATCCTTGAAACTTCCATGCAATTTTTTCACCATTTTCATCCAGGATCACCAAGTCCATGTCCCCAGCCAGTAGAGGTCGTTCGGCTTGTGCAATAGCTGTCACCTCAGGTGAAATTGTACTGATAATCTGGCGCGGGAGTCCGTTATCCTGGAGGATAACCTGACGACCCAATATTGACAACCGATTCTCATTGGTTTCGATTGGAGTATAGGGTGGTATGACGCTATGATCAGCGGCAATTTCTGAGTCTAACCATCTCAAACGACTGTGTTTTTCAGGCTCGGTATCACCATGGTCAAGAGCGAGGAACTCTTCAACCTGCAAACTCAATTCTACAGTTGAAGCCGGCATATTCTCAGGACGTACAGTTACTTTACCGGTGTATTCACCTGGAGTAGCATCTTTAGGAATCTTTACACCCATCCATAGTGCTTGAACATGCCCTTTTTCAACAGTTATCTTTTTAATCAGGGGTTCACCTGTCCAGTCGATTCCTCCTTTATTGTAACAAGTAATTGCCTTGGCCTTGATTTTACTGCCCTTGGATCCTTGCAAATCGGTGAACTCAATGTTGATGTCATCAATGTCGGTATCCCAGGCAAATAGACCCACTTGGAAGGCAAAGTACTCATCGCGCAGGGCAGATCCTGTAAAGTGGTCAAGATCCGATTTCTTTATCCATCTGTATGGCACGTCAGTCCACATTTTGATTGGATGCAATCGATCTTCAGGTATCAGTATGTAAGGCAGTTCATTGTGCTGTTTGATAAAGCTCTCCACTTCTGTTTTTGTAGCGATCACTTCCATCGGATAGAAAGAATGCAAGGTATTTATCGATTGCAACTCGAGTACAACAGCCTTTCGCAGCCTACTCTGCTCAGTCGCGTCCAACCAATCAGGATCAGCCGAATTCTCTGGTTCAACATAATTCACCGTGGGGTAATTTCGACTGCCTGTCATTTTATAGGGCAGGTAATAGATATGGTATATACCGGCACCATCAATTGGCTCAAATACCAATTCTGCAAATTCGCGATTGACTGAAAGTGCCCTGAAGTTTTTTACTTGTTTACCACTATTTTGAGCAAAAATCCAAATGGCTTTTCCTCCCGGATTTGAATCACGGCGTCTCCAATCAATCCGGCAACTAACTGCCTTTGCCTCTTGTTTAACTTCCACGACAGCCCGGTGGTTCCCGAGAGAGTCAGGATCCCAGCTTCCAGTTCCATACTTATGTATTTGGGCTTTTATCGGGAGAACGATAAAACTGATCAAGCTGATTAGTACTACGAGTTTTCTCATGGTTCAGATTAAAAATAGATGTTTGGCATGGTACGAGCCCGTCGGAAATAGGGTCTGATCTTTCCCTGGGCTACTTTTAACAATCGTTTATTGGTTCGTCGTATATGACGGGCCAGTTCAGGATAGGGCCGGTTAGTTACATCCACGATCCCAATGTTATAGTTTTCGCCATCAAATCGACCCGTAAACGGCTGGTCGTTCCATTGAAAATAGTGGATCCCAATCATTTCAGGTCGGGAAAATCCTTGTTCTACATACCGTTGGTAGGCTATACCCCGGTTTTTCTGACTCGCCACTCCTTTTAATCCTGTTGAAGGCAGTCCCCGGTCGACGGCACCAAAGTGAAATTCCCCGATCATCACTGGCAAATTAAGGGCTGCAGCGATTTCATTGGTCTGAGGTGGATCCGGAATGGAATAGCCATTGAGCGAAAAAACATCGAAATATTTTCCTGCCTGTATACACGCTGGTGATGATATCCAGGCAAAGCGCAATCCCAGGTTTAAATGGTACGGATCAACAGCTTTCACCGATTCGCATATTCTGCTGATATACTGATCGACCATCGTTTCTGAAAAAGCCCTCAGATCTTTTTCTGCGCCAGGTGACACAGTTTTCTCATGAGGAAATACGAGGCTTTCTAATTCTTCGAAACTGGTCAATTCCAATTCCCATGATGCTGACAAGTGATAGATGTTATCGGCATACTCATTTTTCAACCAGGCCATCAAAGCCTTCCTGGTAAATGAGGTCTGGTTTCGGTACATCATTTCCCTAGCCAGGTTAAAATTTCCAAAAGCCCAATGGGGCTCATTGCCCAGAAAATAGCCAACCATGTAGGGATCATCCTTCAGTTCATCCAACTGGCTGGCATAATTCTGACAAGACTCTAGATATTCTGGATCAAAAACGTCGGGGAAATCACGGAATAGCTTAACAGCAGTAGTTGGAAATCCACGCATCGGGTATACATAGGGCAGGTTGCTGCCTTTATAAAAGTAGGCATCAGACCAATTACCAGACCCTGCAAAACCCAATCCCCGAATTAGTTGTTGAGTTATGTTTAACCATTCCTTCTTCCAGGCTGCCCCATATAAACGCATCAGGTTGCCACTTACAAAACTGTATGACCTCATCTGTCTGACCCACCCGTAGGCCTGTCTGAAATAGCCAGTATCCGGTGGTAAGTAACTAAAGAGATCCGATGCTTGGTCAATGGGTCCATTTGAATTCGGGTGAATCCCTGTTGAGGCATTTGACAGGTAGGCATAACCGTCCGGATCAACTAACCACCAGCGCGTACCGTCGTGGTGGGTATGAAAAAATCCAGTGCTGTCGAAGCGCAGGTCAGTGTAACCCATGTAGGCTGACCGACCAGGTGGAACATCCCGGCGACCCCATTGTCGAATCGATTTGGAAAGCTGTTCTTCCAAATCTTTGGCCCGTTGAACTTTTCCTGGCCAGTTGCGACTGTTCCATTGACCCAGACTATCGACATAAGGTTGTTCAACTGCAGGCAAAGGTTCTGGAAGATCAGCCAGCAAGCGTATGGAGTGAATTTCGAGATGCAAGGGAAAGGATTTGTGGTCGGCATGTTGAATTCTGAAATAGACTTCATCTATTTCTTTCGAATTCATTCGTCGTCCGCCCAATGTCCCTTTCAACTGTTTGGGATAGCGGGGTAAAAAAACCTCCTGGGCATGTAAATAATGCAAGGGGAAAATCACCTGAGTTCGTAAATTAGGCAACACCCCTATTCGGCAGTTGATTCGTGAATGAATCCAATTGTGTTCATCCGCTTGATCACCTATGCGCCTAAATTCCAACAATAAGACAGTCGATATCGGGTTGTCGTGTGAAACTTCTATGACCAGGTACTCAGCCTCGTCATAGCGGATGCCCTCATCATAGCCAGGTAACACCAATCGTTTTGATTCATCGGGTGGTTCAAAAAGCAGCGATGAACCACTGGCTTTGGTGCTGGAGCTCCATCGACAAAATGAATGGTGAGCAATCACCGAATCAAGGGAATAATGATGAACAGGCCTGATAGGCAACTGGCCACTAACCTGCAGATTAGTAGCCAGATACCCAATCAGCACCAACAAAAAAGATCGATATCTTTTCTGTTGTTTACGCATTGTATTTTATAAGCCAGGCTGTGCGTCTAAGAGTGCACGCAATTCTTCGGTTGATGGCCGTGGAGCTCTGGGGTTAATGATTTTTCCTTCTGTGTCGATAAACACAAAAGTTGGTATGTAGCGAACCAGGTAGTCGTCATTCATGTTATCTCCATCATGCAACTGCATCCAGGGGAATTTCTCTTCCTTAACCATTTCTTCCCACGCCGGCTTATCACGGTCAACGGATATGGATACAAACTGCACGTTTCTTCCTTCATAATCTGCTACTAATTCAGTGTAGTGAGGTATTTCTGCGATGCACGGACCACACCAAGTTGCCCAGAAATCAATATATACATATTTTCCTTTCATATCAGCCAGTGCCACCATATTCCCATCGATGTCTGGTAAATTCCAGGTGGGAGCAGCTTGTCCGGCTTCAATGGCTGACCATGCATCTTTTTTCTCTACGATTGTTGCCTTATTCTCTTCATTGGTTGAAGCAGCTAAATAGGCTTCGATAGCCTCTTCAGCACCGGTTGGTGGGCCTGCATCCAATTGCTGGTTGATGTTGTCGAATTTAAATTGTTCAACCATGGCCGGAACTTCAAATCTTGAATCAATGAAGTCGAGTTTGGCTTGAAGTAAAGCAGGGGTTCCCCATGCATCTTCGCCCAAATTGGCTTCTTTAATCGCAGCGGTATTGATCCAGGAGGTCAGGAAATACATCGCCTCACTCACATCGGTCAATAATGGATCATTCAAATCCATCGTATTGGTGAAATCAAACCAATCGGCCGGGGGATCATAACTATCCAGTTTTGCATAATAGCGGTGTGCATTCGGATAATTGTTCAAGTCGCCAAAATAGGTGTATTGCAATGCAATTTCTTCCAGGTCACAGTACTGCAAATCCATCCCATTTGCCTTATAATCCTCAAAAAGGTCAACGAAAACCTCTTGAACTGAATCACGACTGGTTTTAAATTCCTCGGCTTCCTTCATGAAGTTCACCATATAGGTTCTTCCCCAACCCATTTGTATTAGGCCTTTTTCCAACATGTATTCATTCACCAGTTGGAGATCACCTGAAAAACCAATTGAATTATCCCAATCAAGAACATCCACCGAAATATCTAAAGTCTTTCCGGGAGCAGTCCAAATGCTAGCGCGCTTTCTTCCATACATCACATTAATAGCAAGTGGTTTTTCATTTTCCATTTCAAAAACGAATGAACCATCTTCAGCTATTGCAACTGTGTCACGCTCACGTTCAATAAAAAAGACAAGGTCACTTGAATCAGGATTCAAAATGGTTCCAGTCACCTGAACCAAGTTATCGGGAGTCTGATTACAGCCAAACAAGAGGGCGATTCCCGAAAGTAACAAGAGCAGTTTTTTCATGATAATAATTATTAGTTGTTATGTTGTTATTGTTAATTTACCAATCATCTGTTCTGAATGGCCCAGCAGGCAATCCGGCCAAATTAAATAAGTTCGTTTGGTCAGTATTTCCCCAACCGAAGCGAACTGCTACTGGGTTTCTAACTTCTTTACTGAAGACGATAAGCTCATTTTTAACGATTTTTGCACTTGCAGGTACAAATTTACGATCAGCCCCGGCAATTAAAAAATGGCGCAAGGGTCCACCATCACTCTTTAAACCTCCACATGTGTAGTTGAATTGAACCCTGATTTGACCGTCTTCGATAGTAAATGATTTGTACAGTGGTCCTGAGTAATACAGGTTTGAGAAACTGTAATCTTTTGCCAGTGCCCAGGCCGACAATCTTATTCCTACTGACTTCTTATCCGGTGGATGAATTGATTGCAATGAACCAATATCCATGGTCACTACCATACCGGTATTCTTTAGTTTCAGGGAATTGGCCTGAGCTTCGCGCAATAATCCTGTATCAAAAGCGTCGCGATAGGTATAGGGTGCAATCTGAACAAAGTAGAAAGGAAAGGATCCTTGTCCCCAGTCATGCCGCCAATTTTCAATCATGGTTCCAAAAATGTCTTCGTAGAGCGGACCATCGTAGCGGTTCGACTCACCCTGATACCAGATGGCTCCCTTTATCCGGTAGGGGATCAATGGGGCAATCATACCGTTGTATAAGGTAGTCGGACTTTGTGGAACTCCACAGTTATTGCACCAAGGCATGGGTTCAACCTGGTTGAAGGCTTTGACTTTGCGGTAGGTCCATTTGCCAGCAATTGATTTACTAAATATTTTCTTCCCTGCTGGATGGAGTTTTAGCATCGATTTTTCTCCGTTGATTCCCCCTAATCCTGAGGTATTTACCACCTGAACAGCAATCACATTCTTCCCCTTTTTGAGGGTGCCGGCTGGTAGAGTGTAGGATCGCACGGCGGCCCAATCATACACATTTAGATGACTGCCAACCAATACACCATTTACCCAGGTGTTATCCATCTCATCAATCGGTCCCAACTCAAGAATCATGTCCCTTTTGGTCCAGCCCATTGGGATTCTAAACTCGTAACGTAATTCAACCAAACCTTCATAGTGACCTATCTCGGCCTCATTCCAGGATGCCGGAACCTGCACTTCATTCCAGGATTCATCGTTATAATCGGGCAAGGACCAATCGGGTGATCGTTCTGGTTTCGACACTCCAAGGTTTTGTAACCAGGCTGTTTGTATCGATTCATATTCTTTCAACTTCCGGTTCCTGAATTCGACGGGGTCACAATTTCCGGTGCTGGTATGGAAATAGGGTATTTGATTGATAAACGATTGGCTGGTCCACGCTTCAGCAGGAGTTCCACCCCAGCTGCTGTGGATTAATCCAATAGGCACCTTCAGTTTCTTATATAGATCTTGTCCGAAAAAAAATCCGGTTGCACTAAAATCGCCAGCCGTTTCTGGTGAACAACTTTGCCAGACACCATGGCAATCTTTTTGTGGCTCAAAGGCCGTTTTGCGCTCTACAGTAAACAAGCGGATTTCTGGATAGTTGGCTCTTTCAATGGCGCCTTCAGATCCTGCTATGGGTTCATTGGGCCATCCTTTCAGAGGCATTTCCATGTTACTTTGTCCCGAACACAACCACACCTCACCAATCATTACATTCTGCAATGTGATCTTTTCATTTGCTTGTATCTCTACAGTATACGGTCCACCAGCGTCGGGAGTTTTGATCTTAAGCTCCCATCGCCCTGATCCATCCGTTTTTGTCGACATGTTCTGATTATCCCAGGATCCTGTGACGCGGACTGTTTGTCCAGGTTGTGCCCATCCCCAAAGCGGCACATTACTCTGCTGCTGCAATACCATATGATCGCCAATAATCGCTGGTAAGGTGATTTGCGCGTTTCCCCTTTCAGAAAAAACAGCGAGAAGCAACGAAAAAACCAAAATATAACGAAAGTACATGAATGCGTATTTTAGTTACAATGAATTTCTTAGCCTCAATTCAGGAAGGACTAAACTACATATTTTTTCCCTTTTATTGATGGCCTGAGCCATTTGTCTGGCCATTTCATCGAAAGGGGGTGAGATGACGGAAATACCACCTTCCAGAACCTCCTTCATCGGGTAGTCATTGAAAGCGATCAAACCCATATCACGTCCGGGCTTTAATCCCTTGGCCCTGGCCACCTTAACTAGTTCGATCAACTGGTTGTCATCGACAACCAGATACGCCTTTCCTTCTATGTTTTGATCAGGGTAATCAACGATGCTACTTTTGATGCCAGACGCTTCACAAAAGCGATTGAATCCATTTTTCGATTCAGGCGGGTGATTGGCTGACTCTGGACAGATAAAAATAAACTCATTGTACTTTTTGATGCGATCTTCCGCTTTCTCTAGTGCATTGTACAAACTTTGGTCAAACTCCTGAGAAACGTGCGAATAATCTCCCCAATCTGGGTCCATCCAATCAAAAACAATGAGCTTATTCGGATCCAGCTTGCTCAAAATTCCTTTTATGTCTGGGTGATTGTAAGCCATCACGACATAAGCCGCGTATTTGCCTGCAGCATTGAGCAAAATATCCTCCATCAACTCAATGCTGTAGTGATGAAAATACATGTTAACCTCTACTTTATCTGGAAGTTCCTGCCGCAATGCATCATACACCACTTGTTTAAACGGCCTGAGGGTATCGAGAAGCAACAACACCCGTTTGGTTTCTTTGGCTATAAAATAACCCTTATTTGGAACTGATTCGATCAATCCCCGGCGTTTCAATTCATCGAGGGCTTTAACAATGGTTCCTCTTGCCAAGCCCGTGTCATAAAAGATCTGATTAACAGAAGGTAACATATCACCCGGAGACAATTGACCTCCTGACACTCCATTAACCACAGAATCAACTATTTGCTGGAATTTTGGCACCCCAGAATTCCCATCAATATTAAAAGTAAATGAATCGTTTTGCTCTGCCATGACTGTGCTATTCTATTCTATGCCAAGATAGGGAAAAATGCTTACAATGACAAGGTAGAGTGTGGTTGGAGCGCCTCCGGGGAAGCGGGGAAGCGGGGAAGCAGGGAATGAAGGTAACCGATTTAATCCTACCTACTAATGATAAACTTTCTAAACACCCGCTGGCCCTCAGCATTGGCTAATCCGATGAAGTAATGGCCCCGAGGATAAATACTTACATCCAAGGTTTTTTTTGTTTCGCCCGGAAGAATCTGTTCGGTGAGAACCGTTTGTCCGGTCAGATTCAGCACTGTAAAAGTGGTCACTTCTCTTAGTCCGGCTGGAAATACAACGTGGAGGTCTTGATTAGCCGGATTTGGGTACAGGTGTATTTGACTGGGATCAATCGTCCAATCCACTAATCCAGCAGCACCTACCTGGTAATAGACCCACAGGGATACACTATCGTCGGGATTAGAAGCAACAAAAAAGGTATATCGAATGACTGAAGTTCCTTCTTCGCCATTTGGACTGTAATCGCCGACAAAAGAATTCGCATCTGTTCCTTCAGCGGCTATCTTAATTGCATCTGGCGATTCACTAATAAATGGTGGAAAGCAAGCTCCCCAGCAAAAGGTATTCTCAGTCTTTTCCACAATGGAGACTTCTGACTTTTTGGCTTTAACTTCAACTTCTTTATCTGTTGAATTATGTACCTGAATATGTGCCTCTAACAAAGAGTCATCAGTAGTACCGACCAGATATAAGGTGTCATTTGTAAAATCAGTGGTACCATCACTCAGCTTCAAACTTTGTGCAAATAGGCTTCCCCCACCCAGGATGAAACCAACTAACATAAACAGTGCTATTCTCTTCATCTTTCCAACTATTTCTGTTTTACATCAATCTGTATGCTCTGCAATACTTCTTTCGTGTCATTTTCGTAGGCAAAAATAACGATATGACAGTTATCAGCTACCCAATCAGGATTTATCTCCAATGTTTTTTTCAATTGAAGAGGGTTATCAACCGAATAAGCTGTAAGGTCAATTGATTCTCCCCAATATCCTCCAAAGGCTGTTCTGAACACATGATTGTGTTCATAATTGACCACATCCATTGGCGTGGCTTCTTCGTCTTTTTGTGGTGCAATTATATGGCTTTCAGTCAAATAGATAGCTAACCTGACATCGTGTTCCTCACTATCATTCCATCCAATACTTGTCGATAGTGATATGTCGATTTCAGCACGTTGGGAATCTTCCTGGTAGCTGCTTTCGGCTTCAATGCGCACACGGGCATCCAGTTCTATGTATTCGGCTACCTCTGATGACCAACCGGGATAGGGGCTCAATTCATCCTTATGCAGTGTATTAACCAATCCGATTGGGTAAGATATAATCTCATAATAGGGCTCGAGTTCATCACCTTCAGGAGTGTTGAAATCCGTAACGAAGAGATCACCGGTCACCCGGGCAAAGTAGCCCATGTGAAAAGCTATGGGATTTATGCGATCACCGTAAACAGCCTGAATTTGCTTAATCATTCTATGAGCCTTGGGACAAGACTTGCACGTGTGGCCTGTAAAATCGATCAGTAGCACATTGTAAGGGTTCGAGGTTTCAATAGGATCGACCTCGTCCTGCAACATGAAGGGCCCTTCAATGACATCACAACCAAGAACGAGTGTTCCAATGACTATAATTAGCAGGTATCTATATAAGTTTCTCATGACTAAAAGCTCGTAGTAAATGACAATCCAAAACCGTTCATAGCAGGCACACTGCGACAAACCCCTCCGACGCAAAGTATTCCTTCTCGCTGTTTACCGTAACTCAATTGAATGCGAGTTGCTTCTTTTACATATCCAGCAGATACGTATAAGTAGTGAATTCGTTTTTCAGGCTCGGGATTACCATAATTATATTGATCTGAAACCGACACAAACCAGTGGGGTGAGAAGGTATATTCAGCCAATAGCATGGCCCAATTACCTTTGTCATCCGGGGTAAAAACGCCCTGAGCTTCCATCCGGATGGTGTGTTTGGGTTTGAATTTCCAGGATAAATCCACCACAGCAATGTTGGCTCCAATCATCCCTCCTTTACCTTCCATCACCAACTGGTTGTATTGAAGGTATTGATAAACAGCGATCAATTTCAGTTTCTTATTAAGTTTTCTCGAAAGCTCTACATTGAAGTCGCGGAACAGCTTTTCATCACCGATAGCCAAATACTGGCTGGTATACCCAAGCGTTCCATTAGCTCCGATTGGAATACTGTCATTCAATGCGATCTTATCAATGTTGTTTACCAACGATACATTGAAAGTGATTTGAGTCCCATACTTCCCACCGAGTTTAGTACCGCGTTTAATCCGGTAGGAAATCTCACCCTGCACTCCCATTTCACCGGTAGGCTGTGAGGCATATGGGTACAATGACAGGAGGCTATAGGTGTAGTTTTTTGAGATGGGGGGCAGGTACCCAATCATCAGCTTTGTAAGATTCTCGGTGCGGTCGCTTCTGAAGCTCATGTTATCAACCCGCTTTGCTGTTACATTGATCCCCAAACCTGATATGGCATAATTGGCGTTCAGGATCAGTGCATTTCCGGGTTTGTAGATAAAATTATTATCCGCTGAGGGGTCGTTGATCTTATGGGCGTATTCACCATCAAAATTGAAAGCCCCGCGATTCAGATTCAGTCGATACGACCAGCCACCCACATTCTCAGGTAAAACATAAATCGGATCCTCATCAGCCTGATATCTACTTACAAAGCTTCCACCCAGGGTGATCCGGGTCAGTGATTCCTGCCAGGCAGGTATAAGATCATTCAGTGCAATATCGGTATTAAGTCCCCGAACGATACCATCTCCCAACTCCCAGAAAAAACGTTGTTTGCCCACCAATCCGGTGACTTCAATTCCACTGATCGGTGTATACTTGACTCGAAACCCGCGTAGGGCATTGTCGACACCAAGGAATTTGTCTTCCCAGGTTCGCAATAAAATACCAGTGCCAAACTGTTCGTAATAATCACCAACAGTCAAGTCAAGGTCTTCATTTTTGTAGCGTGCAAAAAAATGCGGAATTCCAACTCCATCATAAGCCGGGTCAATACCCTGCAGTGTATTCAAATAGCCTTCGAAACGCAATCCGGCTGAGAAATTTCCGTGATCGTATCTAATGTTGGCGTATGAATTGATCAACACCTTTTCTGGTGTTTCCGCTGCACCTATAAGACTATCCAAACGATACGTTTGGGCATCAGCCTGAAAATTCCCGCTGATTCTACCTCCTTCCTGCGCCTGGACCGAAAACCCAAGCACAAGTCCCACCATTATCATCCAAATCAACTGCTTCATGCTGACTTACTTTTTACTCGCGTACAGCAGTAACTTTTCAAAAAGTTCCTCTTCATCTCCTTCGGCGTAGCCTGAGTGCTGCCAGACCATTTTTCCTGAAGCATCAAAAAGGAAGGTATGAGGTACATTAGCCACATTCAACGCGCGTTTCAACTCGGAATTCGGATCAAGCAGGATCTCATATTCCCAGGCCCTGGCTTTTGCAAAAGGAGCTACACGATTCTCAGACCGACTATCATCGATGCTGATTGCTACATGATGAAAAGAGACTTCATCTTCCCAATCAGGCAAAACATCACGAACGGCATTCAATTCTTTAATACAGGGCTTGCACCAGGTGGCCCAAAAACTAACCACAAGGGGTTTCCCCTTGGCCAGGGTTTTGGCTGAAATCCACTTTCCTTCCAGTGTTTTAACATTGATATTGGGCAAATCAGATTTTTTCTGTTGAGCTATGCCCATAGTTGAAACCAATCCGATTAGTATGGTTATTATTATAAGTTGCTTCATTTTAATTAATTACAATTCTTTTGGTGAGCTTTCTGGTTTTGCTTTCGAATCGCACAAAGTAAATGCCTCCTGAGCAATCAGACAAATCAAATTGATAATAATTTGATTGCTGCGGCAGGTATTTTGATAACACCACCGATCCAAGGGCATTCAATACGGTTATTTGTGTTTCACCGACCGGCTCATCAGGCCAGGAAAGTGAAATAATCCCATTTGAGGGATTCGGATAGACACTGATCGCATCAGAGTCACTATACAGATCATTTACCCCAGATGTCCCGGGCCTCACACAGAAATCCACCCAAACCGAGTCGCCTGAAAACTCGAAGCCACTGAGTTCTGCAATTTTCTCGTCCAAATAATGAATTGCCAGGCCACCTGAACTCATCCCATCACCAAATGAATCATACAATACCAATCGATAGCAGGCGTCTTTTTCTACACATACCAGAGTGGTATCGGTAGTTAGGCCTTTCTCATATCCTCCCTTTTCTGCGACCAATTTATCACCCTCGACAATTTTCCACGATGACTCTTTTGGGTAGGCATCGGATGTGAATTGAATACTCAATTGCTCGCCATCCGGCAGAATAAGAAAATAACCTCCCTGAATACCATTCTCCGGATCCCCATCCGGCAGGCCATTCACTTGGGGAAAAGTAAAGTTCACTTGATGCCATCCCGGCTCGAGATTCACCAACCACGGTAAACGAAGGTTGGTATAGTGGTAGGGCTGTAGTGTATCAATAAAGGGATAAACAGATGCAATCTCTCCATCCACTTCGGTCACCACCTGCATACTGGTAATTGCATTGCGGCCATAATTTTGAATCCGAATTTCTGGATAAACTGCCGTTGAGCAGATTGAGCCCACCGGTCCTGAATAAGCATGCAAGCGTATGTCATTATCCACTTCACGCAACAAAGGAGCCGACTCAATTGCAGCTATCATCTGTTCTTTGAGGGTTACCTGACGACCCGTGATTAGTGTATACGATCGATCAGGAGCAATTACATAATAGGTCGGATAAAAATTAACGTTGAACAAGTCAGGAACTGATTTGGTTGCGTTGATATGCGGATTGGTTGAGCCAAAATTCTGTGCATAATTATGGGTTTGTATATCGCTTGTCGCATCATCTGCCTCCAATGACAGCATCACAATTTGATCAGAACCATCCGGACCATAGGCTGAATGGATGTCTTGCAAATAGGATGCATCCGCCTGACAAATACTGCACCATACGGCAAAAAAATCAAGCACCACTACCTTGTTATCATCCAGATAATCATATAAATGATGAATGTTTCCATCCAGGTCACCCAACGAGAAATCTGGGGCTATATCGTTGCCATCAAGCTGGGCATACGAAAGTGAGAAGCTAAACAATAATAAACCGGCCAGCCATCCTATGTGTTTCGTCTTCATCATGTGTACAATTCTTTAGACGATAACAAATATCGGGCCTGACAAGTTTAGGTGACATTTCTGCGGGTTGAAATGCCTTGAGACTGATCCACGCCAAGAATTGATCCACCCTAATTCATCTTCAGCTTCTTCCAGTAGCGAGTGAGCAAGAATACGGTAACTGAGGCAGCAACGGTTAATGATATTGCTGGAACAAAGTTGCCATAGATGTAATATCCGGTTGCGAAGAGGATGAAGTAGACTGAGAAGGAACCGAGAACCATGCAGAGGATACCGGTTGGAACATCCCATCCTTTGGTTTCTTCAGTGACAATTGGTTTTCCGTCGGCTTCAGCTTCTGCAATTACTTTCTTCCATCCTGGTCCGCCTGGATGTACTAAACGATAGAAACTACGCAGTTTATCTTTCTCAACCGGTTTGGTCAGTAGCGTCACAGTCAACCAGCAGATTGTTGTAAAACCAACCCCAATCAGCAATTCCCAATGGGTTTCCAGATCACCCGGATGGAGAAATTCAAAGTACAGTGCAACACAAAAAGAAACCACCATGCCGGTAATTTCGGTGTAAGCATTAATTCTCCACCAGAACCAGCGGAGGATGTAAATCAAACCCGTACCGGCACCAATTTGCAGGAGTATATGGAAAGCCTGCAGGGCATTTTGCAAAATCAATGCAAACAATCCGGCCAGGATCATGAGAACTATGGTCGAGATTCTACCAGCCGCAACCACTTGCTTCTCAGTTGCACCAGGCTTCAAAAAACGACGATAGAAATCATTGGCAATATACGATGAACCCCAGTTCAGTTGTGAGGCTGTGGTTGACATGAAGGCGGCAATTAATGAGGCCACGACCAGACCTAGGAATCCGTTAGGCAGCATAGACAGCATAGCCGGGTAGGCAAAGTCATTCTTCACAATATCCGGATCAATATCTGGAAATGCAGATCGCATAGAGGCTATGTCGGGGAATACAATCAAAGAAATCAAAGCCACCAGAATCCAGGGCCATGGACGCAGGGCATAGTGCAGCATGTTAAATAACAAGGTGGCACCCATAGCGCCCCGCTCATTCTTGGCACTTAGCATACGCTGGGCGATATATCCACCACCACCTGGCTCAGCACCTGGATACCATACGCTCCACCACTGAACGGCCAAAGGCATGATGAGGAGAATGATAACCATGTTGGTATCGGAGAAATCCGGTAGGAGATTCAACTTAGGCAGTACATTCTCGTGCTCGATCAAACCCGCTAGACCACCTACTTCTGGCATCTTCAATAGAATGATGGCTGCACCGATGGCTCCAGTCATTGCGATACCAAACTGGAAAAAGTCGGTGAGTAAGATACTTTTCAATCCACCAAGGGTAGCATACAATAACACAACCACAGCAGCAACAATCAGTGTTTGCTCGGCTGACCACTGCAACATAACAGCACCAAT
>CAYUGX010000050.1:0-5666 GCA_964444375.1 uncultured Porphyromonadaceae bacterium
TATAGTACTTTATGGAGATATTTCGAAATAATAATGCTAACAGCAGACGAAAAGATTGATGATGCACTTGATGTAGGATCTGGATGGGGAACAATTTACTATTTATTGAAAGAACTTGGCTCAAATGTAAGTGCTTTAGATATTGAAAATCCTTCAAATATTGAGGAAGATAGATTTCAAAATCACGATATTAACAATTGCGATTCATTACCACAAACTGACTGTTCCTTAGATGTAGTGATATGTTCAGAAGTAATAGAACACATTGAGGAACCAAATAGGTTAATAAATGAAATATATCGGATATTACGATCAAATGGATTTGCAATAATAACAATTCCTAATATACTATCACTTTCTTCAAGATATAATTTTCTTATAAAAGGAATGCATGCAAAATTCTCTTGGAATAAATCAACTGACAATGTCTTCGAACCAAAACATGGAGTAGGGGGTCATATATCAGCAATCGATTATTTCTATCTCAATTGGTTATTAAACAAGGTAGGATTTCGAATTGAAAGGATTCGAGTTAACTATGCTAAAGTTCCTGAAAATATATTGAAGAAATGTATCTTTAAATTATTACAATTTTTTATTTTTATAATTCAAGATTCAAAAATACCAAAAAAAATAGAATTAGGTGATACTTTAATTTTAAAAATTAGAAAAAAATGCGTCAATAACAATGAGTTATAAATCATCAATAAAGAAATGGATGATTAAAAAAGGAATCTGCACAACTAATCAATTAAATAATATTCGTATTAAAGAAATTCCCACTGGACAATTTACTAAAGCATTTAAATGTGATAGTAAAGAAAAAGCAATTCCATCATTATTTATAAAGTCCAAAAAAAAAACAGTAACCGATAATGATACATTTAATGAGTACAACACATTGAATCATCTGTGGATGAATGGATATAACGCAAGTAATAAATATTGTATTGCTAAGCCTTATGGTTACATTCAAGAAAATGAAATATTAATTACCAAATATATTAGTGCAAAAAAATTATCAAATATGATAGCATTACGTTCATCAGTTTTAATTCTATCATTTTTCAATAATGTTAATACAAAGAATACAATAAGTGAAGTTTCTAATTGGCTGATTGATTATGAGAAAAAAATATTCCAGAATGATTATGTTAAACTCGATATTGTATTAACTGAACTCTACGAGGTAATTTGCAATGATTTAATATACTTGAAAAATGAAGACAAAAAAAAATTGATCAAGGAAATAAAGACAAGAAGTAGAAATTTTGATTTGATACCTGTACATTTAGTTAATACTGACTTTAAAATTCACAATATTCTTATTGATACAAACCGAATAACAGTTATTGATTGGGAAAAAATGAAGAATAATTATTATGGGTTCTGGATGGCTTCCGCATTGTGCAGATCTATAGAGAATTTATCTGTTAAATGGCATATTTCAACAAATAATTTAAAAAAAATTAAAGAAATTTTTCTACAAAACTATTTATCAAGAACAATTTTTATTAAGTATATCGAATTATTTCCAATTATTTATGCTTTCGAATCAATAATATATTTAGCAGAATCGAAGCAACCGTTCAACAATCAACAAAAAAGGAGACAAAATATAACTAATCAAAGACTATTTAAAGTGCTCGGTATAAATTAATAATTACATAATACATAGGACATCAATACTAATGGGGTTAAAAATTTTACGTTATTATGACCAATCAAAAAGAAAAAGAAGAGCATTAGTACTAACTTTTTTCCACAAACTTGCCAATCGAAAATATACACAAAAGGAAATATTTGGTATATTTGATAGATGGTTAAGAAGACAGTTATTCATTCGTAAATTATTTCGATGGGATGAAAACAATGAGCATATTGGCCTGGGCGTATTTATCATCCGTTATAATGCTGTAGAATTAGGGTTGATAAATAAAATCCGGACATTAATTACTAAATATGGCTTTAAAATAATAGTAGAAAAGAAATTAGAACCAGATGACATAAATAATCTAATAAATGTAACTCCACATTATAAATGGAAATCAAGTACCACTAATAAACGTGGATATCCAGAAGTGTGTATTGTAGTTTATGATCCTAAACCAATATATATTTATAGCAAAAGATATACTCATTGGCTTCATTTTTATCCCTATTTAGATAATTTAAGATTATTATTCAAGCATTCTATTCGTTTGTCGATATTAAGAAATTTACCTATTCAACACCATTCAAATTTCATTCATGCTACAGATAATTTAAAAGAGGCTTGGATATATATTAAAGCAACGGTCCCAGAAAAAGAATTAACTATTAATAACGCAATAACACAAATAAGAAGCGTAACTAATCGTTCTATTAAAGAATAACAACGATATTATGAACAGTCAAGTGAATAATTCAGAAGGAAACTTGTTAGTTTATGATAATTTAGGTATAAAAACTCTACTAAGAGTCTCATCAAAATATCTTTGGCAAATTTTTGGATTGATTTCTTTAATTATAATTCAAAGAAATTACGGATACGAAGTTATTGGGATGATGGCTTATGCTATTGCATATGTTCATATTTTTCAAATTATCTCTGATTTAGGTTACACAAGCGCTCACAGTAAACGATTAAACGAAGGAAATCTAGATGAAGGAAAATGTAATGGCACATATATTACGATTCGGTTAGCTCTCAACTTTATTACTACTTTGGTAATTTTATTATCAATATTAATACCAAAATATGTATATAATTATCAATATGAATCTAAAACACTTGAAATATTATTATATTTATCAATAATTCATATTTTTATTATTAATATCAATGAAACATTTCATGGACTATTTAATGCAAAATTAGAAGTAGCAAAAAAGGTTGTACCAACAACAATCGGTCGATTTATTCAAATGATAATTAAATGTACAATAGCAATATTTTTTTCACACAAATTTGGCGTTCTTTACTTAGTAGGAGCGGAAATTTTCTCAGTATTAATAATATTATTATTATTTACAACTTTAATAAGAAAATATAAATTTAAAAAGTTTGATTATAATTATTTTAAAAAATATTCAACTTTTGCTATACCTGTAATCTTTATGGGTTTTGTAGGATCAATGAATCATTATTTTGATAAAATAATGATTCAAATGTTTCTAGGTAGTAAAGAAGTTGGTATTTATGTAATATCAGAAAGAATTGCTTTATTCTTTCTTATAATTTCTTCTTCGATTATTAAATTGCTATTTCCTACATTTTCAAATTTATATTCAAATAAAAAGTATATTAAAATCAATAAGATTTCGAATTCTGCAACAAAATATATATCATTGACGATTGTTCCACCTATCCTTTTTCTTTTTATATTTGGAGATAATATACTTAAAATAATATTTGGACCAGAAGCCATTCAATCAGTTAATGTACTGAGAGTACTATTAATAGCAATATTTATTTATGCAATTAGTAATCCATATATAGTTCAAATAACATCTACTGGACATTTAAAAATCGCTTTATTTATTGATAGTATTTCGTTAATTAGTAATGTTATTTTAAATTGCATTTTCATTCCAAAAAGTTTATTTGGAATTAAAATGATAGGAATGGGTGCATTAGGTGCTTCCTTTACATATTTCTTCTCAATTTCATTTAAAGCAATAATGTCTAAATATTACGCAAAAAAAATAACACAAACAAAAGGGTATACTAATATATGGAAGCATATTATTGCTGCATTATTAACATCATTATGTGCAATTAATTTCCTTTTTCTAGCTCATATATGGTATCTATTACCTTTCCTTTTTTCTTTAATATTATTAATTAATATCAGCATCTTATTTTTCTTAAAAGAATTTGGAAGAATAGAATTGAATTTTTATTTAAGTGTTTTAAACTATAATAACATTACAAAGTATATGAAATCAGAGCTAAATCAATGAGAGAAATAAAATAAATTAATAAATCCATGTACCAAAGAAGCATTAGTAATTTCTATTACAATCATAAACAATCGTTCATACAAGCAATATCAATTCAAAGATACAATAAGGATAAATCACTAAATCTATATTTTAGCATAATTCGAAGATATATAAAAAGACATCCAGTATTACGGGAAATCCTAGGATACAACAAACCAATAAACAGGGGTAATTTATCAGTATTTGTTGTAAGAAATAATGCACTAGAATTAAACCTTTTAAACTTAATTATCGAAAAAATACTTCTCTACAAATTTAGAATTATAGATATTGTTATTTTAAATAGTAATAAATCAAATCGAATATCTAAAGAACTACGAGGAGGTAATTGGTCCATTGATCAAAAAATATCAAAAAATGCAACTGGTGTTCCAGAGGCATTTATCATTACTTTTGATTTAAATCCAATTTTTGTTTCTAATAAGTATTATAGAATTTATCCTGAAATCGATAATTGTAGATTAGTTATTAAACGTAAAATTCGTTCGATATTAAATCAAACAATCTCTCCAGAAATGGAATCAAACTTTCTACACGTTACTGATAATGAGAAACAAGCTTGGAAATATATTCAAATTGGAATACCAGAAAGAATAAATAGAATAAAATCAATTATTTGTTTGAACTATTTTCCGTGTCCAAAATGTAGAAATAGAAATTATATTAGTCATGCAGAAAATGTATGTAAAAAATGTGGGTACAATAATCAACCAATTCAGTATCAAGAGAATAACAAATTTACATTTTTACAAAAAATAAAAATAGTATGTTATTATAATCTTTACCAATCTTTATGGTGGAAATATAAGTGTCTATTAAGAAAATTCAGATTAAGAATTAAGTATAAACAAATAAATCAATATCATAGTGATAAATTTCAACCAAATAATAAAAATTATTCCATTCATCCCAAAAAAATTAAATTTATCTATGGAGGATTCGAAAATTTATCAATTCATTTTACAAAATTCGATAAAGATTTAATTTACAAAGGGAATTGGGAAGTAATGAGCGACGATCAATTAGTGGATAATTCTAAATTCTTTAAAGCGGCTAAAGATATTTTTCATAATAACAAAGAATGGATAGAAACAGATTATTTTAAAAGCAGAATAAATTGTGTTCAAAATAAGAATCAATTTAATAGGGAAATGGTAAGAGCCTTAAACCTTAATAAATTGTATTATCACATGAAGGAAAATGGATATTTATCACAACAGTCCCTATATAGAAATTACCAAACAGCAAAATCAAAATATGGTTGGGGAGAAATCGCTATTCATATTGGCAAAGAAGGAGATATATATCTTGCTCAAGGAAGGCACAGACTTGCATTTGCATTGATTTTAAACATTGAGCAAGTTTATGTAAACATAATTGTAAGAGATATAAATTGGGTAAATTTTCAACAGAAGATAATGCGATATATATCAAATAATGATGAAAAAGTCGAAATGCCATTAACTCATGTTGATCTCCAATATATTCCAAGCAGATACCATAAAGACAATTATTATACCATCATTAATGAAATAAGCAATAGAAAAGCACATTTTTTAATAGTAGAACCAGGTTGGGGATACATTTGTCATAAACTTGAGGAAGATGAAATTTCGTGTTCAATTTTTAACGATAATGATAACGATATTTATTTTATTAACAAATTAAAAAGGGCAGAA
>CAYUGX010000050.1:5676-19860 GCA_964444375.1 uncultured Porphyromonadaceae bacterium
TTATAAAAACAATAGAGGAAATTAGTAGTAATATCGATTTCAAGTACGAAGTAATGATTATTATTGGATCAAAAATGGATGAAATTCTTGAAGATGAATTTAATAAAAAATTATTAATAAATATTTTTAAAACTATTAAAGAGATTATCTATCAACCGATTTATACTAATAATACAAATAATTGTGATGATATTAAGAATAATACACTAGTCAGATATATAATTATGCACACAAATTTAAAAAACGTAGAAATTATTGGAAAAACATACGAAGGCAATCAAATATATAAATTGGATTGATTTAGATGCATTCATTCGAAAAAGAAGAAAAAAAAAGACTAAATGGATATTATCAAAGAAATGATTATACAAAAGCAAGATATGGAAAAGAATCAATGAAATACTATGCACAAAGAAGAACAATTAAAATAAATAAAATAATAAAAAATAAATTCAATAAGCAAAATGTATCAATATTGGATGTAGGATGTGGTACTGGAGTACTAATAAAACAATTAAACAAATTAAATCGTAAATATACTTTAACGGGCCTTGATTTTTCTGACAATATGTTAAAAAACTCAGTACTTAATAGCGACGAATTAAATCACATAAATTTGGTACAAGGAAGCGCTTTCAAAATGCCATTTAATGATAATAATTTTGATATCGTAATTTGTACTAGATTTATCCATCAATATACTAATGAACTGAAAAAGGTATTAATAAGAGAAATGAAAAGGCTAACTAAGAAAAATGGAATAGTAATAATAGAATTCTATTCATCTATTATCGGGCTGATAAAATATATTGAAAAAAAATTGAAAAATTCATTTGATTCTGAAGAAGAAATAAAAAGTGATTCATACAAGGAATTTTTTAAACACTATAATAGAAAAAAAGATATTCGCGTAATATTAGATACGAATATATATGAAATTGAACCAATAATATTACCATTGCATAGTAAAATTACAAAACTTATCGGTTTATCCAATTTCAAGAAAATCAACAGAATTACTGAAAAACTCGGTGTAAAATACTTATTTTCGCAATATCTAATAGTCATTACAAAATGATGAGCAAGTTCGTACCGTTAGAAATTCCAGAAGTTACGTTAATCAAGCCAACAGAGTATAAAGATAAAAGAGGTTATTTTTTTGAACTTTATAAATACAGTAAATTTGTAAACATTACAAACAATTTTTTTATCCAAGATAATGTATCAAAATCAAAAAAAAATGTTTTAAGAGGTTTACATTACCAAAGACAACCATTTACCCAAGCAAAACTTATTACAGTATTTAAAGGAAAAATCATGGATGTAGCTGTTGACATTAGATCTAATTCAAGTACATATAAACAATACGTATCAGTAATATTAGATGACAAAAGTAAGAGTATTCTGTATATACCAAAAGGATTTGCCCATGGTTTTTTAACATTATCTGAAGAAGCAATAATATTTTATAAAAATACAAATGAATATTCACAAAAACACGAAGGTGGAATTATATGGGATGATCCTGAAATAAACATTGAGTGGCCAATCAATAATCCAATACTATCACAAAAGGATTCTCAATTACCAAAACTACATAACATAGAGAATGAATTATTAAAATTTGAGCAACAAAATCAGAATTTGGATATTAGTGAATAGATAATGCTAAAGGTAAACTTAATTAATAATTATAATCAAGCATTAGTGACAATAACACTTTTCTGTTTTTTACTTCATTTTCCATATTTAATTCCAGGGTACGGTCCAACTACAGATGAATCATTATATATCTTAGCTGGAAAGGAAATCTCGGAAGGTTCAACACTATATTCTGAAATATATATTGATAAACCGCCAGCATTAATATACATTTTTGCTTTCATAATATCTTTATTCGGAATACATATTCAATTGATAAGATTTATCATTGCAGTATCAAATGTATTATCTACATTAATGCTATTTTTTATTACAAAGAGATTTTATTCTCAGAAAGAAGCAATCATCTCCGCGGGTTTATTTAGTATACTTATTGCAAATCCGATATTTGAAACATACTTAGGAAGAACAGATTCCTTCATGCTTCTATTTTCATTGATGAGTTTACTAATAGTTTTAAAAGCTTTACAAGAATCTTCATATAAATACCTGATATTAAGTGGTTTCTGTATAAGTATTTCAATGTTATTCAAGCATCCAGGTGTTTTAATAATACCATTACTTGTTTTTATAATATTAATTAATAACCCTAATAGTAATTTGATTACCATAGAAAAAATAAAACAAATAATTACTCTATCAATAGGAATAATAATACCACTAATTATTACAATAGCAATAATGATAAACATGGGTGCTTGGGATGACATGTATTTACAAACAATACATACTTGGTTTTCTTTTGGAAAAAGTAGAACTTCAAGTAATTCAAATATCTATAGTAATATCATTATGCTTATTCAAACATTTAATTATTTCCCAATAATTTTTTATGTCGGTATAACTGGATTGTTGATGAAATTTCATTCATTATATAAAAATGAATTTAATAAATACCAAGAAACTAAAAATGATAGCAGATTTCCGATATTTATATTATTCTTACATTTGTTAACCAATCATTATAAAACACTTATCCTTATTTTTTGGATAACCATCATGACGTTTTTTTTACTAATCACACCTTCAAGAATTAGTTATTTGATTGTGTTATTCCCACCAATGTGTATTATGAGTAGTTCCGTTATCATCAACCTTATTGATGAAGTAAATTTAAATTTTAATAATCGAGACACAAATAGTTCTAATTTAATCAAATCATTTTTAATGTTATTAGGGTTAATATTATTAATAGCTCCATTGACTCCTGATATTTACCCTGGACATTTCACAGGCAATGAATCTATTTACAATCAAAATAACCAAATAATTGAGGCATCCGATTATTTAAAATCTCATACTTCCAAAGAAGATAAGATTTACACATTTTGTTATTTACCTGAAATCTATCTATATACTGGTTTGAAACCTGCATCATTAAAATATGGTACATTCCAACCTAATTATGTTAATGCTCCGAATGCAAAAGAGATCAATGATGAGATAATACTTGATCTTATTGCTAATAAACCGAAATATATAATATCGGTTGAAACCAGCCGAATGGAAATAACAGAAAATATTGGAACTTGGTGGGATAATTATTATGATGTGGTAGACCATATTAAAACAAATTATAATATTGAAAATATTGTTCAAGCAAATGAATTTAATTATTGGCCAAGAGGAGATATATATATTTGGAGAAATAATGAAACTATATAAGAGGTTGAGATAAATGAACGGCAATAATAACAAATTTGGCAGATATTATGAAGATTTTACTATTGGAGAAATTTTCAAACATTGGCCTCAAAAAACTATTACAGAAAGCGATAATAATCTATTTTCTTTGTTAACAATGAACCATCACCCTTTGCATTTGGATAAAGAATATGCTAACAAAACACAGCATGGAAAAATAGTAGTTGTTGGAACATATGTTTTTTCAATAATAGTAGGATTATCGGTTCGAGACATCAGTGGCAAGGCAATCGCAAATTTGAGTTATGAGAAGATTACTCATGATGGGCCGGTGTTTATCGGTGATACAATATATGCGGAAACAGAAATACTCGATAAAAAGGCGTCAAGATCAAAACTTGATCGTGGCATTGTTTATGTTGAAACAAGAGCATTTAATCAACACAAGGAAAGAATATTAACTTTGCGACGAAATATTCTAATACCTAAAATAGGAGGAGACTAATGAAAGAAAATAAATATCTTATGCGAAGCCTGATGTTTGTCCCTGGACACAATGAAAGGTTATTATCAAGTGCCGCAAAATCCAATGCTGATGTGTTATTGTTTGATATTGAAGATTCGGTTCAACCAATTGAAAACAAACAGGTTGCAAGGGATAACATATCAGAATGGGTAACAAATGGAATATTCAAGAATTTTTTTGTTTTTCCAAGGGTGAATGATAGAGAAAGTGGACAACTGCTAAAAGATGTGTATCAACTGACAATTGATGGCGTACATGGCTTTATGTACCCCAAATCTGAAAAGGGTGGAGATGTATATTTCTTTGCTAAGTTGCTGGAAACTATTGAATATGAAAAGGGAATACCTTCCGGGACATTCAAAATCATACCTTTGATTGAAACCGCTGCAGCTGTGCTAAATGCACAGGACATCTGTCAAGCATCTGAAAGGGTCGTAGCTATAGCTTTTGGTTGTGAAGACTTTGTAGCAGATTTAGAAGGAATTCATGATCATGAAGGTCAAAGCATTTACACACCAAGAGCATTAACTGCAATGGCGGCACGGGCAAATAATGTTATTCCGATTGATACTGTACATATTAAAGTACATGATCTTAAGGACCTCGAAGAGAACTTGATTATTGCAAGGAATCTTGGTTTCGAAGGAATGCTTGTTTTACACCCAAAGGAAATTCAATTGGTTCATAAGTATTTTTCACCCACAATTGAAGAGGTTGAGGAAGCTAGAGAAATGCTCCGCCTTTCTAATTTAGCTAAGAAGGATGGGAAGGGTGTTGCTTTAATAAATGGCAAATTTATTGGTCCACCAATGGTAGCTGCAGCTAATAAAGTATTATCAAAGAATAAACTTATATGTAAAAAGAAAAAGTAGTTATTTTTTTCTTAGACTATATTAGTATTTATGGTATTTTTACTAATTAACTTTCCATCAAATACATAATTATAATAAAATATAATTAACATTTCTTAGTTTTGGGATATCTCCCTTTTAAGTCAATGATTCTATATCCCCGAGAGCCCATTTATATATTAACAAATATATTTGTTCGTTAGATAATCATTTAAATTACATGTAATACATAAGTATAAATACAAATCATTTGTATAACTATCAAAACAATATAAAGAGGTCAAATATGAAAAAAATAAACTTCAATACTGCTAGAAAAGCTTTCATTAGATATTTATTTTTCAAACGAAGTGAAAAGTGGAATACTATACGAATAAAAAGGTATCAAGACTCACTTCTAAAAAAATTAATTAATCATGCAGGAAAAAACGTACCATACTATAGAAACTTATTTGAAGAAATCGGATTCGATCCAAATTTGTTTCGTGGACGAATTGATATGCAGGAAATACCAATACTAGATAAAGAAGCAATTCGAAAAAATAAAAATGAATTAATAGCTGAGAACGCAATACAGTATGGAATTAATTGGGATTCAACGAGTGGATCAACAGGAACTCCATTAGAAATAATAATTGATAATAAAACAAGAGCAAATAAATACGCAGTTGATGCACGTAACACAAATTGGGCTGGTTATTCATTGTTATATTGGAAAAAATCATTTAATATTGAACGTCTTTTTATTAAATCGGATGATCCTCTTTTTCAAAATAATTATAATATTATTAGATATGATTCAAATAAAGTAACTGAGAAATTAGTTCCAACATTAATTAATAAAATGAACAATATACGACCCAAAGTATTATTTGGTCATGCATTTCCATTAATCTTATTGGGTAGATACGCAGAAGAAATGAATATTCAAATCAAACCAGTAGGTGCAGTTATTACTGCTGGAGAAACACTATCAAAACGCCGAAGAAAATTACTTGAAACAATATATAAATGTGAAGTATTTGATTATTATGCATCACACGAATGTTCTACAATAATAGCTGAATGTGAATATCATTCTCGCCATCTAATAGAAGACTTCTCATATAGTGAAATTATTAATAATAAAAATATAAATGGTAATGTATCTGAAGGCACCTTGGTGGGAACTTGTTTGTATAATTATGCCATGCCACTTATTCGGTATAACACCGAAGATATTGTATCAACCAAGAAAAACGAGCAATATTGTAAATGTGGCAGACAATTTCAGATAATTAACAACATCCTTGGTAGGCAAAATGATTATTTGATAACTCCCGAAGGAAAAAAGATCGGTAATGTATTAGAACATTCAATAGATGGTGCTAAAGGTGTTGCATTATCCCAAATAGTTCAGGAATCAATTAATCATATTTATATAAATTTAATTGTCGATGAAGATTTTAGTCATGAATCATTTAAATCAATCGAAAAAGAATTACGGAAACGACTCGAAAGCGAGATATCAATCGATTATAATATTGTAAATCAATTAGAACAAAATAGGGGTGGAAAAACTCCATTTGTCCTATCAAAGATTGGTAACGAGTACTTCTGATATCATTAGAATAGTGTACAATAAATGAATAATTGCACAAAAAGAATCAAATCAATTCTACGTATAGGAATTCCTATAGTTTTATTAATATATATATTTCTACAAATTGAAATAACTATCTTATGGAACATAATACGCAATTCAAATTTTCTATTGATATTAATCTTCTTCTTTTCCCTTTCCTTTCGATCAATAATATTTGTTACTAGGTGGAAATACTTATTAAATAAAATTTATCAAATTAATCGAAATTTTTTTGATTTACTAAAGATATACTATTCAAGACTATTTGTTGGTTTTTTTATGCCCGGAGCAATAGGTGTAGATGTCTATAGAATAATTCAATTAGGAAAACAAAATAATTCTTACAATGAAAATATAAGTATAATATTTACAGAAAAAATAATTGGATTGTTTACATGCTTCCTAATAATCTCAATTATTTATCCATTTGTAAATATTAACTTAGATACGAAATATAATGCCGTGATAATAATTTGTAATATTTTTTGCATTTTATTTATAATATTATTGTTATCAAATTCAAGAGTGAAAAAAAGAAAATTAATAAATAATTTGTTAAATAAAATTGAATCAAGAATCAATAAATCTATATATAGAATTACAAAGAAAGTGTCTCCAGATAATAAAAATGAACACATAGATACGATTCAATTCCGGAAATTATTTCAGCCATTTAATAATAATAGAGTACTCTTTATCGTCTTTTCATTTTCTGTTTTAAATCAATTTACTTCAGCACTATTTATTAATATTTTATTCAGAGCTTGTGGTTACAATATTTCAATAATTGCGAATCTATTTGTTGTTCCTTTATTAAATATATTATTTTTATTACCTGTATCACTCGGAGGTATAGGTGTTAGAGAAAGTGGTTATATATTATTATATGGTTTATTTGGAGTACCAGTTGAAGTGGCATTGCTCGTATCTTTGTTAGCTTTTAGTTTTCTATTATTACACATGTTAATCGGAGGAGTAATCATGTTATTAAATAGTGTAAATATCAAAAAAGAAAATTACTTATCGAATAATCCAAATAATTAATAGGAAGAAAACAAATGAAACAATTAATAATAATTGGAGGGGAGGGTAATGGAGGTGTTGTTGCAGCCTGCATCAAAGATATGGAAAAAAAATATGGTATACAAGAATATCAAGTATATGGATTTTTAAATGATTTTCAAAACACTAACAGCAATATCAACGAATATCCTGTTCTTGGAGAAACTCATACAGCAAGTAATTATTTCAAAAAAAAAAACTTTTTTTTTATGTATGCAATACATCCTGTAGGTCACGGAAGTTTAAGGGTAAAACTATTTAAGAAACTAAATATTCCAGAAAATAAACTAGCAACAATTGTTCATCCAAGTGCTTTCGTAGCAAATAATGCAACAATTGCACCTGGAGTTATGATAATGTCCAACTGCTATATTGGGCCAAAAGCAAATATCAAAAAATGTGCATTGATAATGGCTAATTCTTTAGTAGGTCATAATACAACTATAGGTAAGTTTTGCCACCTATCTGTTGGTTCTGTAATAAGTTCTTATGTCAATTTGAAAACTGCTTCTGATATTGCACTGAATGCAACCGTATTGGAAAAATTGAATATTGGTAAATATGCAGTGGTAGGAGCTGGAGCAATGGTTACAAAAGACGTAAATGATGAGGAAGTAGTGGTAGGAAATCCCCAAAAAATTTTAAGAAAAGTAAATGACAAAACAAGATATTAAGTGAGTTATTATGAACAATAATAAAGAAGAAAAAGTTAATGGAATAATTATTAATTCTAAAATAATTGATTCAAAAAAAGATGGTAAATTACTCATTTATGAATCGATGAAAGATATACCGTTTATCTTTAAGAGGATATTTATAATTAAAGATATCGATAATTTTAATATTATCAGAGGAAAGCATGCTCATAAAAAATTACAACAAGCAATTTTTTGTTTATCTGGTGGTTTTCAATTAACTTGTGATGATGGAAAAAAAAAATATATATATAATATGGAACCTAATAAATTTGGAATTGTTATTGATTCAATGATATGGGCTACACTAGATAATTGGCTTCCCAATACAATAGTAATAGTATTTGCTTCAGAACACTATAATGAAAAAGATTATATTCGAAATTATAATGAATTTTTAAAACTTTCGAAAAGCGGAGATAATCATGCTTGAAAAAAATAAAACAATGTCAATAATTTTATTATCATATTTCAGTGAATCAAGAATAGTAAATGTATTTAATAAAACAAAAGAGATAATGAACAAAGAGAATATTCCATTTGAATTTATCATTATTGATGATGGATCCAAAGATAAATCATATGAAATTGCTTTAGAACTTGAAAATGAAAATTCCAATGTTCATGCATACCAATTAAGTAAAAACTATACAACTCATTATGCAAAATTTGCAGGCTTTTCTATCTCTAACGGTGCTTGTATTGTTTCTATGCCAGATGATTTTCAACAGCCATTAGAAACCTATGTTACTATGTATAGGCTATGGCAACAAGGACACAAATTAATAATACCATATAGAGTAAATAGAAATGATGGAAAAGTAAAAGATTTTTTTTCAAATATCTATTATAGAATAATGAATAAACTATCAGATGTTGAACTTCCAGAAGGAGGAGCAGACGTCTTTCTTGCAGATCGAGAAATAATTGATATATTAGTTAATAAAATACATCCTATTAACACATCTACTACAATTGAAGTTCTTCGATTAGGTTTTGACCCATATTTCTTTCCATTTAATAGACCAAAAGTCAAATCAAAGTCTCGCTGGACCTTTAAGAAAAAAGTTAAATTAGCTAAAGATACATTTTTTTCATCATCATCTTTTCCAATAATATTTGTAACTTATATTGGTTTTATTTCTTTTCTAATATCCATTTTTTTAATTTTTATTTTAATTTATTTAAAAATATATAAATATGAATCAATTGGAGGTATTTCAGTTCCTGGTTGGACCTCCACCTTAATAATAACCTCATTCTTTAGTGGAATAATATTATTAAGTTTAGGAATCATTTCGGAATATATATGGAGAATTATGGAAGAAGTTAAAAATAGACCGGGATACATTATAAAAAGTAAAAATACTATTGAACAAAAAAATCTAGCAAATAACGAAAATGGTGATGAGTGATGCTATCACCTCATAATTTTATTGCTGAATATAATCAAATAAAGCATGAATTGAACAACAAGCTTAAACAGATCTTTGATAGAGGTCAATTTATATTAGGATTTGAGGTAAGCAACTTTGAAAAAGAATATGCTCGGTATACAGGTACAAAATATTGCATAGGTGTTGCAAATGGCCTTGATGCGATATTTCTTGCCTTGAAAGCCTTTGGAGTAGGAAAAGGGGATGAAGTAATTGTACCTTCAAATACATATATAGCAACTGCTCTAGCAGTATCTCATACGGGAGCGAAACCAATACTTGTAGAACCTGATATTCAAACATACAATATTAATCCTGATAACATTGTAAAAGAGATTAATTCAAAAACAAAAGCAATTATTCCGGTGCATTTATATGGACTGTGTGCTGACATGGAGAAGATTAATAATATAGCAAAACAGTATAATCTTCACGTTGTAGAAGATGCTGCTCAAGCACACGGAGCTAGTATTAATGAAAAAAAAGCAGGTAGTTTTGGTGACGCTGCTGCTTTTAGCTTCTATCCAACTAAAAATTTAGGTTGCTATGGAGACGGTGGGTGTGTAACCACAAATAACGAAGAGATATATAAAAAATTATTGTTATTAAGAAATTATGGTTCTTCCAAAAAATTTCAAAATGATATTATTGGATACAATTCTCGATTGGATGAAATTCAAGCAGGCATATTAAGAATAAAATTACAGTATTTGGATATTTGGAATGCCAAACGTAGAGAAGCAGTAAAAGAATTTAAGAATCAATTTAATAATAGAAATTTTATATGGCCCACAGAACCAAAAAATTATAAACACGTATATCATCAATTGATAATTCGTACAAAAAATCGTGATAAAGAAATTAAAAATTTAAGTAAAATGGGATATAAATGTCAAATCCATTATCCAATACCTCCTTACAAATCTTCAGCATATCAATCTGATTATCAACAATTATCTTTTCCTGTAGCTGATGAACTATCAGATACAGTAATTAGTCTTCCTATACATGGATGTATTTGGAATACAATCGAAAAAAACTACGAGATAGAAAATGGACAATAAAATTAAAATCGTACATATCCTTCCTCAATCACCACCAGCAGCAGCATATGAAGCAGGACCTAACGACCCTCCTCCAACTGAAGCACACCCCGAAGACGAAAAATATTCTATTAAAATCGATAAAAAGCCATATTGGATTACTTTTTATACTACAGATTTTCATGTGAAATTTGCAAATGAAATATTGAAACTAACAGATGAATATAAGCTTGAATGTTGGCGGACATATAAAGATACTCACCACATATATGAAAAAGAAATAAATGGAATAACTCATAAACTGTTTCCAACAAAAAATGGAATATTACAATACTTCAATATTGGAGAAAAATATCCATTACTAATAAATCAATTAAAAAAGGAGATTCAAAAAGGAAAAGTAATAATTCACCTTCATGGATTACATTCACCTAACTTGATACCAATACTACTTCTTAAAGAATTAAATAAATGTCCGGTAGTGACAACACAAAGAGGTGGAGCACCTCCACTTTTTTATTTAAAGAAGCGTCCATGGTTAATTGTACGAACATTATTAGAAAGAATTTTATTTTCGAAAATAGATTTATTCTTAGTTCAATCCGTTGTAGATTATAAATATTTAAAGAAGAAGTATGGCAAGAATAAGGTTCGTCATTATCAAGATGGCTTAGATTTTTCATTAATAAAACCAATTAATAAAAAAGAGGCAAAGAAAAGATTGGGAATTTCTCAAGAATCCATAATGCTCCTATATTGTGGACATTTTTCTGAAAATAAACCAATAAAAACACTCCTCAATACATATAAAGAAATACTAGCTCAAAATGATAAAGATATCCAATTCTATTTTATTGGTGGCTACAAAGATCATTCATTATACGATAAGATTATGAGTTCTGAAATAAAAGCTTACCCAAGACTACCAATTGAAGAATTACTATTGTTTTATTCTGCTGCTGATATTCATGTATATCCCTCTATGGATTGGGGATTTAGAAATTTCTCATCAATTTCAAACGCAAATATTGAAGCATTAGCATGTAACACACCAATATTTACTAGTCAACTTATTCATTTCTTAGGTTCGGAATCTGAAAAAAAAGAAATTGGGATCGATTCTGGACAGGTAAATGATATTAAGGAAATGATAAAAAAATTGTCTTTAATGATAAATAATCTACATAAATATAAAAATTGTAGAGCAATAGCAAATAAATATTATAACAGAACCGAGAATACAAAAAGCATTCTAAATGAATATAATGAATTAGAAGTTAAGTATAAAATTAAATATAATTTTGATAAAAAATGATAATAAAAAAGTTTATGAAGCGATTAGTAATTTCAAAGCATGGAAAGCCAAATTTTCTATATCATATTTTAATCTCTTCAGCACATGGTTCATATAAACATAAGTTAGTTAAAAAGAACTTAAAAAAAATGATATAATTCTGGATATAGGCGCACGACATTTTCCATATTCAAAATATCAAAATGTAAAAAAAATATTTGGCATAGATTTACCCTCAGAAACTGACGGTTATTTAGGTTGGACAAAGGATATTCTATCAAATATTAATAATAAAAAAATAGAACCAATTTATGCAAATTGTGAAAATATTCCATTTATTGATAATGTATTTGATTTAGTTTTACTATTTGAAGTAATTGAACATATTGAAAAATACGAAAAAGCAATTTCGGAAATAAGCCGAGTATTAAAAAAAAGAGGTATTTTACTAATTTGTACTCCAAATAAGAATATTATCAATTCTGCACCACATCACCTTCAACATTTTACTGTCGAAACTTTAGATGAAATATTAGCAAAATACTTCTATGATGTAAAAATCGAATCACTATTTCCAAATAGAAAATTAATTGATAAAATATACACATCAAAATCAAAAATTCGTAAAATTATTTTAAACGATTATTATAAATTATGGTTAAAGATTTTTGGTAAATCAAAAGGAACACAAGGATATACTTTATTTGGAATTTGTAAACAACCAATTAAGGAATTTAATACTAATAAAGATATTAGTAATATAAAAAATATTATTACTTTTCCATGTTGTAATCGAGTCATCCATTCTACGAAATTTGAAACTCAAAAACTCTATTGTAATAATTGTGATATTAAATATTCATTTCAAGATGGAATACCAAAATTAATACAACAATAACAAACTACTACAATGTCGGCGCTATATTAATATAATAATGCCTGAACGAATATTATCTATTCAAGAAACTAATAAAGGTAGATATCCAAATTGCCATAAATGGGGTCCCAAATATTTCTTATATTCAATTAATAATAAAAAGATTTGAACAAAATGTCAATCACAATATTAACTTAAATAAATATTATGGTAAATACTAGCAATATCGTATAAAATAACCTTTACGTTTATTTAAATTATTAAACTTAGGAGTAAGTATTATGTCAATACCCAGAAAATTCACATCCGAATCAGTGACCGAAGGCCATCCGGATAAGATGGCCGACAAGATATCCGACGGGGTACTCGACGCCCTCATTGCAAAGGACAAGGCCTCCCGCGTTGCCTGTGAGACCCTCGTGACTACTGGTATGACCATAGTCGCCGGTGAGATAACCACTTCTGCCTACGCCCACATACCCCGCATCGTCCGCTCGGCCATCCGCGAGATAGGCTACAATGACCCCAAGCTCGGCTTCGACTGGGAAAGCTGCTCTGTCATGACCTCAATTGATGAGCAGTCTCTCGATATTTCACAAGGAGTTACAGAGAAAGAAGGTCGCGAGCAAGGAGCTGGCGACCAAGGAATGATGTTTGGGTATGCAACTCGCGAGACCGAAGACGCACTAATGCCCGCACCAATTCACTATGCCCACCGCTTGAGCGAACGGATGACAGAGGTACGGAAGAAAGGAATGGTGGATTACTTCGGTCCTGATGGCAAGTCACAGGTGACCTTCTTCTATGATGATAATCGAAAACCGATAGGTGTAGACACCATTGTCCTAGCCCAACAACACCGCGAGAAAGTGAGCCAGGCTAAAATTCAAGAGGACTTGACCGAGCTGGTCATCAAGAATGTCTTCCCTCCCGAGTTGCTTGACCCTATGCCCGCGCTCCATATCAACGGCACCGGCTCCTTCGTTATAGGCGGACCTCATGCCGACTGCGGCTTGACAGGTCGCAAGATCATCGTCGATACCAACGGTGGCATGGGCAGCCATGCCCGTGGTCCCTTCTCTGGCAAGGACCCTTCCAAGGTTGACAGATCAGGATCGTACGCTGCCCGCTGGGTGGCCAAGAATGTCGTAGCCGCCGGGATGGCCGATGTATGTGAGGTCGAGATGGCATACTGCATAGGAGTTGCTGAACCGGTTTCCCTCAATATCAATACTCACGGCACTGCAACTACAGATGAGAGTAAGATAATATCCATAATCACCAAAGAATTCGACCTGCGACCAAAAGCCATAATCCAGGAATTAGATTTGCTTAGACCTATCTATCAGAAGACGGCAGCCTATGGCCACTTTGGTCGTATTGACACGGATTTCACTTGGGAAAAAGCAGGGTATCTTTAACGTAGGTGTAACCAAATCGAATCTAACTAAATAAAAAGATTTTTACTTT
>CAYUGX010000051.1:0-4767 GCA_964444375.1 uncultured Porphyromonadaceae bacterium
AGCATCTAAATCAAGTCTGGCGATTTTTGCATTCGGAAATAGAATACTGATCTCATCTTCAAGGCCTTCTGTGCCCATTCCATGGGTGCGTAATCTGGTACTGTCGCAAGAAGGACACTGTGATAATACAGCAATGGAGAATCCACAATAGTGACAAACCAACCGATTTCGATGCTTATGCAAGGTCAAGCTTACATCGCAGTCTCTGCATTTCGGTACATGGCCACAGGCATCACATTCGAGGTAAATACTAAAACCTCTGCGATTTTGAAAAAGAATGACCTGCTCTCCATTACTCAGTGCTTGGTCAATGGCATCTAATAGCTCAGGTGTAAAGTGACCTCGCATCTTCTTCTTGCGGTACCCATCAGCGAGGTTAGCTAGCATGATTTCGGGCAGTGGAATGGATTTATAGCGCTGTTTGAGTTCTATCAGTTGATATTTTCCTGTTTGCGCGTTGAAATAGCTTTCAAGGGCAGGGGTAGCTGTTCCTAGTATTACTTGTGCCCGATGCATTCGGCCTAAAACAATGGCGGCATCACGGGCATGATATCGAGGTGCTGGATCGTACTGCTTAAAGCTATTCTCATGTTCTTCATCAACAATGACAAGACCCAAATTGATGAAGGGTAAGAAAAGTGCTGAGCGCGCGCCAAGAATTATTTTGATCTGACTAGTTGGGTCTTTAACTTGATGGTAGACTTCAACCCGCTCATTATCTGAGTAACGCGAATGATAAACTCCGATTTGTGATCCAAAAACCCGTCTGAGCCGTTCAATAATTTGCTCGGTCAGAGCGATTTCAGGGAGGAGATACAGTACTTGTTTGTGATCGGTAAGAAAGTCAATAATGCGATGGATATAAATTTCGGTCTTTCCGCTTGACGTAATGCCGTGAATCAGACTAACTGTTTCGCGCTGGTCTTTTTGTCTCAGTTTGCTTAGACAATTTTCTTGTTCTTCGTTCAGTTTCTTTGGTGGTTCAATTTCTTTCTGCTGCCTGAATAAACGACTAATTGGCTGGTTTGATTTAATCAGAATCCCTTTCTTGACTAAACCTTGTAAGCCAGATGATGAGAAACCTGGTATGGTTTGAAGCGTTGATTGCAATACTTGCCATTTCTGAGGAGACAACACCGATAGGTAGGCTTCTAGACAGGCCAATTGCTTTGGGGCTTTTGCCAATTGATCGAGCAAACTATGAATCTGTTCATCATTCTTTAAATCACTTTTGATTTCCAGAATTACTGTTGTTTTTTCCTTATAACCTCCCTTTATTTTTTCTTCGAGTACAATGGCCCCTCTTGTTTGCAGACTGAGTATGATAGGTAAGGGGTTCTTTCGTTTTAAAATGCCCGCTAAATCCTGAATGGTTGTTCCTGGGCTCTTTTGTAGGAATAACCAGGCCAGTTCTTCAATTTCGGGCAGTCCCTCTGGGGCTTCGAAATCTGGGTTTGGCAGGATCCGGGTATGGGACTCAAGCTTGAGACCGGCCGGGAGAGCCGCTTTCATGATTTCACCCAGCGAACACAAGTAATAATCGGCCATCCATTCCCAGAGCTGTTTTTGCTTATTGGTAATTAGAATATCCAGATCAAGCAGGTTCTGAATCGCTTTAACTGGGTATGACGGCGCCTCGTTATGTATTTCCCAAATTAATCCACTTATTGATTTTCTCGGGCCAAATTGAACGATGACGCGCTGGCCAGGCGTAAGCTTGCCGTTCAGATCGGGTGGTATCGAATAGGTAAATACCTGATCCAATGCGAAGGGCAACAGGATATTTGCGAATTGCTGTTTTGATATCTTTGCTGGGCTCATCTTACCCAACAAATGTATCCTTAGGACAGGATATCTGCAACTTCAAGCAAAATTGTATTCAGGTTTCGGTTGTGCTTAATGGTTTTGTTGAAAGGAACGTGAACAATTTCATGGTTCACAAATCCCACCATTATCGAGCGTTGGTTATCGAGTAGGGCTTCAACAGCAGCTACCCCTAGTCGACTCGCCAAGAAGCGATCGAAGGCTGAGGGTGATCCTCCACGCTGCATGTGGCCAAGCACATTCACTCGAACATCATAATCTTTAAAGTCTTCTTTCACTCGATTGGCTATTTCCTGAGCACCTCCCATCTGATTGCCTTCAGCAACCAGAACGATGTTTGACGTTTTGTTACCGTGTCGGCGCAGATATTGCAATAAGCCCTCTTCCTGATTCTCCACTTCGGGGATGAGCATGGCTTCTGCCCCAGTTGCAATGCCAGAGTGCAAGGCAATAAACCCAGCTCCACGTCCCATCACTTCTACAAAAAACAGACGATCATGAGAACTGGCTGTGTCTCGGATGCGGTCAACTGCTTCCACAACGGTATTTAAAGCGGTATCGTAACCAATGGTATAGTCAGTGCCAAATAAGTCATTATCAATGGTTCCCGGTATTCCGACAAAAGGAATATCGTATTCCTTGCTGAAAACACCAGCTCCTGTAAAAGATCCATCTCCACCAATAACTATGCACGCGTCAATATGATGATTTTGAAGATTGTCGTAAGCTATTTTACGCCCTTCCTCGGTCATAAAAGCCTTGCTGCGAGCTGTTCCCAGTATGGTGCCACCACGTTGAATGATGTTCGAAACATCTATTGAAGCCAAGGGTATGAAGTCGCCTTCAATCATTCCTTTGTATCCACGTCGTATGCCCACAACCTGCATATTGTTGTGCAAACAGGCACGTACTACTGCCCGCACGGCAGCATTCATTCCGGGTGCATCTCCTCCAGATGTAAAAACAGCTACTTTTCTGATGTTAGCCATAGTCTCTCCTCCAATTTTTTGAAAAGCCGTGCAAAGGTAAGTAATATATTAAGTCTGAAAAATGCACAAGTGTGAACTGTACATTAATTTGATAAATGACTGAATCTCTCCTTTATAAGAGATAAGATCCATTCTAGTTGCTCCTTTCGGTTCAGGTAGGAGTTATCTAAGACAACTGCATCTTCAGCTTGTCTAAGGGGGCTGGTTTCTCGGTTCGAATCAATATAATCGCGCTCGCGGATATTGTGTAAGACGGCTGCGAACTCTACTTCCTGGCCTTTGGCCTTCAGTTCGTCGTAACGTCTTTGGGCTCTGATCTCATCGCTGGCTGTCATAAAGATTTTGAGATCAGCGTGGGGAAAAACAACTGTGCCGATGTCCCTGCCATCCATAACAACCCCTCGATTTTGGCTAAGTTTTCGCTGCAGCTTAACCATGGCAGTTCTGACAAAGGGTATTTTGCTTACCGGACTAACGAGCTTAGATACCGTTAATTCCCGAATGGTTTCTTCAACACAGACACCATTTAAATAGGTATGGGCATGATCTGATCCGAGATTGGATCTAAACTCGATCTGGATTTGATCAATCTTGGCTCTCAATTGCTCTTCATCAATAGTGTTGTCTTTAATCAACTTGGCATTCATGCAGAACAAGGTGACAGCCCGGTACATGGCGCCACTATCTATGTAGGTATAGTTCAGATGTGTTGCCACAGCTTTGGCCACAGTACTCTTTCCGCAAGAAGAATGACCATCGATGGCGATGATGAGATGGGTTTTGGGATTCATCCGGCAGGTAATTATAATAAGCGCGAAAAGTCGGTGCTAAAACTGAACAAATGTGATATGCCGGCTACATGATAGTTGGCCAAGCCATAATCGATTTTAAATTTACCCAGGTTGAGTCCCAGACCAAAGGTCAGGCCACTAGCTGTGTTTCTGGTTCCTAATTTGAGTTCAGCCCGGTTTCTGAAATTGTAACCGAGTCGAATACTGACTGCACTGCCCGGAATAAATTCAACAGCGGCTACAACATGATCGAAGCTTTTTGCAGCAAGCTCTTGAAAGGAATTTTCATAGATCTTTTCACCTGTGGCAGGGTCTACCTCAGCATCTGGCTGGATGACATCAATATCGAACTTTTGCAGGTTTCGAAGAGTCAGCGACAACCTGAACGGTGCGTACTTAATTTTCTGACTTACACCGGCCATGATTTCAAATGGAAGAGGTTCGGTTTGGGGTGAATGGTAGGTCGAGAGCTGTGTGCCCATGTTCCGGATCACAAGACTTGCAGCAGTTAATTTATTTCGGGTCAGGTATAAAACGGCTGCATCACCTGAAATACCCCACGATTGATAGCGTTCAAAAACCGAATAAATGGGTTTGATGTTTACACCGATGAAGATCGTGCTATCCAGTGCATAGCCCCATCCGAGATCAAAACTGTACTCAGCAGCATTGAATTCTCCTGTGATGTCACCGAACTCGTTGGCTTCGATGAAATCACCATAATTCAAATAGAATAGGCCGGCCGAAAAGCTGCCCCATTTTGAAGTTTGGTACCCATAGGCTACCCGGCCGTAATTGATGTCGGCAAAATAGTTCACATACGAAAGACTCAATTGATTGTGCAGGCCCAGACCAAGATAGGCTGGATTTTCATTGACGAGACCAACATCTGGATCTGGAACTGCAATGGCACTTCCTCCTAAGCTACCCGACCGAGTCGCCGTATTTAAATTAAGTAATCCGTAGGTGTAACGGCCTCCCAATTGCCCAAAAGACGGATCAGTTAATGAGAGCAGAAGAACACTTAAGCAAATCCAAAAGAGGTGTCGACCTTTGGTCATAATTAAAGCATTGATTACTATATATGCTTAGCAAACGGCTTTGATTTGCTTTTAGTGCTTTTTCGAAAGCCATTTGACTGAGCCGTAAACAAACCGATCAGT
>CAYUGX010000051.1:4782-19404 GCA_964444375.1 uncultured Porphyromonadaceae bacterium
ATTATTTTGCCCGGTCCCATCACTTCATTGAGAAAGTAATATGAAAAAAGGGCAGTAAATACGGGAATAAAATTAGCAAAAACATTGGCCCGGGTGATACCAATGACTTTTACTGTACGTGTATAAAAAATGAAGGAAAGTGATGACGGAAAAATCCCCAGTTTTAAAATGGGCTCAATCACATGCCAGTTCCATGAAATCTGAGTAAAACTCTCCCAGTCACTGATGATGAAGATAGGTAGAAAGAAAATGACGCCTATTGCACTTTGAGCCAGTATAATGGTCATTGTTCTATACCGAGGAATTAAATAGACAATGATAATGGCATGACAAACAGCTGAAAAGACCGCTAAAAACATCAGTGCAATACCTTCTACAGGTGCAATTAGTTCGAACCCTGGACCGATTATAACAAGCAATACCCCAGTAAAACTTATGCTTATTCCAGCCAGCTTGATCCAGGATAACTTTTCTTTATATACCAGTAGAGCAGCGAAAGGTGTGAACAGGGGTATGGTTGAAATGATGACAGCTCCGATGGTCGAACTAACCAGTGCCATACCATGACTCTCGCCAAGAAAGTAAAGTAGCGGTTCAACGAAAGCCAGCAGAAGAAACACCGGTATGTCTTTTAGCTTGATCCATTCGAATCGTTGTCTGACAACAATTACAATCAATAAAAAGATAGCAGAAACTAAAATTCTGAAGAAGACCAAGGTCATCGGTGTCAGATACTGATATGCTTCTTTGTACCATATGAAACTGGCAGACCAAAAAATCATGGCCAAAAATAATTCAAGGTAAGGACGTAGGAGGTGCCACTTCATAGCATCAAAAAACCCGCCTGGATTTGCCGGCGGGTTTCACTTTTTGGGTGGATGAGCGGATTCGAACCGCCGACCTTTGGAACCACAATCCAACGTTCTAACCGACTGAACTACACCCACCATTTTGGTGGCACAAATTTAAGAAAAATCCAATCATAAAAACAAGTGCTTGAAAAAAATCCTTGATTGAGTATCTTTGATCCCCAGAGAACCTCAAAAGTATGCAGTTAATTGAAGTAAACGATCAAGTGGGTGTTGAGTTGTTTCATGCAGTTGCCAAACAGCATTATCGCAGTGATCCTAATTATGTGGCCCAATTGCGATCTGAGATTGAAGGATTGTTTGATCAGAAAAAGAACACTGTTTTGTCACATGGTAAAGCCATCCGTTGGATATTATCGTCTGATCAGGGTGAACTTATGGGACGGATTGCTGCTTTTGTAGACTTTAGAAAAAGAGATCATTCTGATCCACCCGCTGGAGGTGTCGGTTTTTTTGTATGTGATGATAATCAGGAAGCAGCTAATACACTATTTGATACTGCAAAAGAATGGTTGTCAGCATTAGCTTGCGAGGCTATGGATGGGAATATCAATTTTGGAGAGAATTTTGTTAATTGGGGCCTTCTGGTCGAGGGTTTTATGCCCCAGGGATACGGCATGCCATATAATAAACCGTATTACCAAAAGCTCTTTGAATCATATGGATTCAAAGACTATTTTCAACAGTATTCTTATCATGTTGACATGACCAAACCTCTGCCAGTCAGAATGGTCAAATTTGCTGAATACCTTGAGACAAGGCCGGGTTATACCTTTGAGCATTACCGAAAGAGGAATAACAAAAAGTACATTGCTGATTTTGTCTATATCCTTAATCAAACCTGGTCAGATTATATGGAAGGGTATACGCCGGTTGCTGAAAAGGATATTGAGCAAATTCTGACCACGGCCAATCCTATTATAGTAGAGAAGTTTATCTGGCTGGCCTACAAAGATGGTGAACCTATTGGTGTCACTGTCGCCTTCCCAGACGTTAATCAATTGCTAATCCATTTTGATGGTGAGCTGAACGTTTTCAAGATGCTGAAATTTATGTGGCTGAAGCACAGAAAAACAATAACTCGAAACAGGGTGTTTTTAGCTGGAGTGATTCCTGAGTATCAAAATTCTGGAGTAATTGCCGCCATGTTTTTGCAGTTTGTTAGAGCCATGAAGGAGATGCCTGAATACACTGAGATGGAGTTGTCTTGGGTGGCAGATTATAATCCTCGAATGCGCAAAATCTATGAACAAATTGGTGGGGTACCGATGAAAAAGCACATCACTTATCGCTATAATTTTGATAGGAACAGGCCTTTTGAGCGTTTTACCAATGAAAGTGGAAATAGTGGATTGCGCAAAGAAGTTAAATAGGATGAGATAAAAGCGCAGGAATAATTTGGAATTTAGTTATTTGTATTTACCTTTGCACTCCCTTAAAGTCGCATGTTATGAAAAAAGGAATACATCCGGATAATTACAGAATGGTGGTCTTCAATGTCTAATGACCATACCTTCATGACCCGTTCAACAGTTAACACCAAGGATAGCATTGAGATAGATGGAACTACATATCCATTGGTTAAGTTAGAGATTTCAAATACTTCGCACCCATTTTATACGGGTAAAATGAAACTGGTCGATACTGCCGGACGTGTTGACAAGTTCAAAAAGCGGTATGAGAAACATATGGAAAATAGAACCAAATAAGGTTAAAAGATAGGTTAGAGAAAGGGTGCTTGTTAGAGTGCCCTTTTTTTTTGGCACAATGCTTGACTAGACAAGCTAGCTCAGATGATCAGAGTTTGTACTGCCAGATTGGCGCTTTATTCAGATTCTGATCATGACTATAGTTAAGAAACAAGAGAAAGAAGGAAATCGTGGGAGTAAAACTTAATGATAATATTTTCATGGATTTTGTTGATGATGATTCAGAATTCATACCCTTGATGGCTGATGGCAAAGATGAAGATTTGAATAGCACCGAAGTACCTGAAACATTGCCTATTCTGCCGCTGAGGAATACGGTATTATTTCCTGGTGTGGTAATTCCAATTACAGTCGGAAGGGAGAAATCGATCAACTTAATTCGTGACCTGTATAAAGGAAACAAACAAATAGGGGTCTTAGCCCAGCGTGATACGAACACTGATGATCCAGGTTCTGAAGATTTGCATGCAGTCGGCACAGTAGCTTCGATCGTAAAGATTCTGAATATGCCCGACGATACGACCTCGGTTATAATTCAGGGGAAGCGGCGTTTTCATCTCGAAGAAATAGTTTCAGATGATCCCTATCTCTTAGGACGCGTGCGCCCCTTGAAAGAAGTTAAACCAATAGATAATCAGGAAGATTTCGATGCTGTAATTGGATCAGTCAAAGACCTGGCTCTTAAAATTGTTCAATTCTCATCGAATATTCCTCAGGAGGCCAGCTTTGCCCTCAAAAACATAGAGGGAGCTAATTTTCTGATCAATTACATCTGCTCGAACCTGGATATTGAAACAGAGCAAAAGCAGTCACTGCTCGAAATGGACAACCTGAAAGAGCGAGGTATCCGTTTGTTAGAATACCTTTCTGCTGAGTATCAAAAACAGAAACTGAAGAAGGATATTCAGGAGAAAGTAAAGAATGAGCTCGATCAGCAGCAACGAGAATTTTTGTTGAACCAACAAATGAAAACCATCCAGGATGAATTGGGTGGTAATCCAATGGATCAGGAGGTTCAAGAGTTAAGGGCGAAGGCAAAAAAGAAAAAATGGAACAAGTCAGTTGCTAAAGCATTTGAGAAGGAACTGGATAAACTTACCCGGATCCATCCCTCATCGGCTGAATATTCTGTGCAATTAAATTACCTGGATGTCATCATCGACCTGCCCTGGAATGAGTTTACTAAAGATAACTTTGATCTTAAACGAGCCCATCGGATATTGGATGAAGACCATTCTGGTTTGGATCAGGTGAAGGAACGTATCCTGGAACACTTGGCTGTATTGAAATTGAAAGGTGATCTAAAGTCACCTATTCTTTGTCTTTACGGCCCTCCCGGAGTAGGAAAGACCTCACTTGGGAAATCTGTTGCCAGGGCTTTGGATCGTCAATATGTCAGGATGTCTCTGGGTGGTATGAAAGATGAATCTGAAATTAGGGGCCACCGGAAAACCTATATTGGGGCGATGCCCGGTAGAATCATCCAATACATTAAACGTGCTCAGAGCTCCAATCCTGTTTTCATTCTTGACGAGATTGATAAGGTTGGCAGCGACTTCAGAGGAGATCCATCTTCTGCCTTACTAGAAGTATTGGATCCTGAACAAAACGCTACCTTCTACGACAATTTTCTTGAAATGGAGTATGACCTGTCAAAGGTTCTATTCATTGCGACTGCCAACAATCCTAGTACGATTCATCCCGCGTTGCGTGATCGGATGGAAATGATTGAAATTTCAGGTTATGTGGTCGAGGAGAAGATCGAGATTGCAAAAAAACACCTCATAGCAAAGCAATTAGAAGCACATGGACTCCGTAAAGGACAATTCAAGTTCTCAAAGGATGTTTTGACTGATATTATTGAAAACTACACAAGGGAATCAGGTGTAAGGCAGCTGGATAAGAAAATTGCTAAAGTGATTAGGCAATTGACGAAGAAAGTAGCTTTTAATGAAGAACCTGATGCACGTTTGACTGTTGAAAGTAACAGGGAACTGTTGGGCCCACCTGAAGTCATTAAGGAAAAATACCAGGGCAACGATTTTGCAGGCGTGGTTACAGGTTTGGCCTGGACTCAGACCGGAGGACAAATACTTTACGTGGAAAGCAGCCTGAGTAAAGGTAAGGGACATCTTACATTAACCGGCAACCTGGGTGATGTAATGAAAGAATCGGCTATGCTAGCTTTAGAATACCTTAAAGCACATAGCCAACAGGTTGGAATACATGCTGATCTCTTTGAGAAATACAATGTACACGTCCATGTACCTGAAGGAGCTATCCCTAAAGATGGTCCTTCTGCTGGAGTGACTATGGTGACCTCAATAGCTTCGTCTTTCACCCAAAGAAAGATAAAAAAGCAATTGGCCATGACAGGTGAGATAACGCTTAGAGGACGTGTACTTCCTGTGGGTGGAATTAAAGAAAAGATTCTGGCCGCCAAACGAGCTTCAATTAAGGAAGTCATTCTGGCCGAGGAGAATCGCAAAGATGTTGAACAAATTAAACCCATGTATTTAAAAGGTTTAAAAATTCACTACGTTAGTACCATAAAGGAGGTACTCTCGATTGCTCTATTAAAGCAATTGGTGAGTGAACCTGTGAAATTTGATTGATATTGCAATTAGCTCTTAAAAAAGCATGGCGTTTTGACTCTCTGTCGGGACTGCAAATGGTGCAGTTGATCCGTTATGGGTCACTTTTCTTAATCTCAATTGCACTTGTTAAGTCATCTCTCGACCAGCATTCTATTGGTAACTTTGAGACTGTATTGTTGTTGACAGGGGCAGTTTCCTTTTTCTGGGTTACCGGTATAATTCAGGCACTATTACCCCTATTCCAAAACAGTAAAAGTCTCACTATCCCAACGGATTCAAAAGATGCTGGAGAGATTTTTAATGCATTTATTTCACTTCTTCTATTTTCACTTCTGGCAGCACTAGTGGTTATTTTTGTCGGAGAGTTTATATCTGATCTGGCCAACCGGCAGCTCGATTTTGATCTGAAATACTATGTCGCAGTTTTTGTTTTCTTGCAATCTCCATCGGCATTGGTTGAGTACATTTATTTACTCAGAAAGAGAACAGGCAGGCTGGTAAGGTATGGTTGGCTGATGTATGGTTTTCAGTTCCTTAGTGTAGCAATTGTTGCGCTTTTTGGGATGTCACTTGAATGGATTTTATTGGCTTTGATCGGTAGTGCTGCAGTGCGGTTTATCTGGGTTTGTATATTGGTTTACAAGGTTTCTTTTCTACGGTTCTCATTGAAATTTCAAAAAGAACACTTGACCCTGGGTCTACCGATTATAATAAGTGTATTGTTGAGTGGATCAGCGCTATATGTCGATGGCATGATCGTTCTGAGCTACTTTGATCAGGGTACTTTGGCCATATTCCGGTACGGGGCTCGTGAATTGCCATTAGTTGCTTTGCTTGCACATGCCTTAAGCACAGGTATCATTCCTACATTTACTCAGGAAGGATTACATTCGGGATTACAGGCGCTTAAGAAGAGAACCAAGTCTCTCGTAAAATGGCTATTTCCAACTACTGCAATCTTACTGTTGGGAAGTTACTTTTTGTTTCCCTTGTTTTATGATGAGCAATACTTGGCGAGTGCAGGAGTTTTTAATGTTTACCTGCTGCTGATTATAACGAGGCTTGTATTCCCACAAACAGTGTTGATTGCGTACAAAAAAACGCGCATTCTGATGATTGCTGCTGCCCTGGAATTGGTCATGAATATTGGGTTGAGCTTACTATTTGTTCAATGGCTGGGTTTACCAGGCATTGCTTTAGCTACCTTGTTGGCCTACCTCTTTGAGAGATTGATCTTGATCCTTTATGTGCGAGTAATACTAGGCATTCATTTAGTGCAATATACTCCTTTGAAGTTGCATGCAATTTGGTCGGGCATCATAGTGTTATTATACCTCTTGGTCGAATTGTGGCTGGGTCCACTGCTTCTGTGGTAAATTGTTTATTTTTGACTATTAATACCTACACCATGACCCGAGCTACCCGAATTTTGTTTATTGTCTTACCACTGCTTCTCATCGCATTTTTTGTCTGGCAATTGGGGAGTATTTTGGCATATATTCTGATTGCTTTTGTGATTTCTATGGTGGGTCAGCCCCTTGTTGACTTGCTTCAAAGAATAAGGATTAGAAATTGGCATTTCCCCAGATGGCTATGCTCCTTGTTTACCCTCTTGGTAATATGGATACTCATTTTTTCCTTTTTTCGCTTTTTTGTTCCACTCCTGGCAAAGGAATTTCAATACTTCTCAAACCTTGATATCCAAACGGTTTTTGATAATCTGAAAGAGCCAATTGCCCAAATTGAGCAGTTTGTGGCTGATTTCAAACTGACAGACAGTGAGGATTTTAGTGTTGAGAGTTGGGCCACAGAAACGGTTACTTCAGTCATCGGGTTGGAAAAATTGAGTGAATTGGTCAGAAATATTGCTGGTGCGATTGGCAATATTTTTATTGCTTTTATTGTGATATCCTTTACGTCATTCTTTTTCATGAAAGAATCTAGACTCTTTGAAAACTCACTAGTCTTATTTTTTCCTGAAGATCAGGAGCGAAAAGTCCGAAATGCGATTCACTCGATTTCTCGCTTTCTGAAGCGCTATTTCATTGGTGTTTCTTTCCAGATAACTGGGATTATCTTTCTCAATACCACCGGTTTATCCATCGTCGGACTTGAATTTAGTACGGCTGTTACTATTGGTCTGATCTCCGGGGTGCTGAATGTAATACCCTATATTGGACCGCTGATCAGTTTGGCTTTTGGTTTAATCATTGGTACAGCTGTTAGCATACCAATGGATTTCTACAGTGAACTGCTGCCCCGACTCATTTTCATTACTATCGCGATGGAGTTAACTCAGGTAATTGACAACATTGTATTTCAGCCTCTGATCTTCTCGAAATCAGTTAAAGCCCATCCCCTTGAAATATTTCTGGTCATCATATCTGCTGGTACCCTGGGTGGAGTAATCGGAATGATATTGGCGGTGCCCACTTACACCGTTATTCGGGTAGTGGCGAAAGAGTTCCTGAGTCAATCCAAGCTGGTTCAAAAGCTGACTGAACGGCTCTGACTACCTGAAAGTATAGGATAACTGGTTGCCAACTCCAACCAATCTGACTTCCTCTTGACAGATTTCAAGTAGTCCATAGGAGGGTTTATCGCCTTCAACCATGCCATGCAAAGTGACTAGGTGTACATGGCCAAATTGTTGATAACCACCAGCATGATCATGACCATTAATCCAAAATACAGGTTCTGTGTGTTGGCTGAGAAGGGCTAGTACCACCTCATTATTCCATAAACTATGTGGATTCCCAGGTGATAGGGGCTGGTGACAAAAAAGCATCACTGATTGTTGTGCAAGAGCGGCTATTTTTAGTTGCTTCACCACCCACCGGGTTTGTTTTGTTCCCAGCCCACCATTCCAACGATAGGCATGGGGCGCCTGGGCATCTTTAAGGGCTTTCAATTGTTTGCTGGCTCGTCGAAAAGCCATGCTGTGCTTGGGGTGGCTAATCTGACTGTTTTGTAATCCATTAAGAAAGATTAAGCGCCATTGGCCAACAACACGAGCATGATAACCTCTTGGACTACCGGTTTTGGCAATGGTCAGCTTTCTATGTCTGGGATCATCAGAAAAGTCATGATTGCCCGGAACAAATACAACAGGTGCCATTAATCCAGATAATACTTCCTCAACGTCATGATAGCTTTTGAGATCTCGATCAATGCGGTCACCCAGGTCAACGATCAGATCAGGCTGCCAGGCATTCATTTGCTCTACCATTGCAGGCAGTTTTTCAAGACTCTGTCGATAATGCCGACTACCTGAATTCTGTATGTCTGCATATTGAATATCGGATACCAGGGCAATGCGGAAAGTGTCATATTCCTGGGCATTCAGGTGACCAACCACTGCAAAAATGAGAATCGTCAAGAGTTTAGAGTGCATGCTTCTAAGGTAAGGAGATTTCGAACACGTTTGTATGAACCATGGTAATTTGATAACTTCGAAGCTTGCATAAACCAGACCATTTTCTAGCGAATTAATTAATAATATCTAATAGAATGGAAAAGAAAAGAACTTTGAAGCGAAGGGACTTTCTGAGGAATTCCCTTGCCTCTGCTGCTGCTTTCACCATTATCCCACGCCACGTGATGGGAGGGCCGGGATATACGGCTCCCAGCGATCTATTAACGAAGGGGATCATTGGTGTAGGTGGAATGGGGCGAGGACATATCCCTTATGAAGGAACGAAGTTGCTGGCAGTTTGTGACGTTGACAAAAACCACCTCCAGCAGACCTTGAATTCAGTTGGATCAGATGTATCTGCTTACACCGATTTTCGAGAACTTCTGGCTCGGCCTGACATTGATATTGTCCATATAGCCACTCCACCACACTGGCATGGATTGATGTCGATAGCTGCGGCAAGGGCAGGGAAAGATATCTGGTGTGAAAAACCCATGACCCGCACAATTGGAGAAGGAATTGAAGTAGTCAAAGCCGTCAAACAACACGGAAGTATGTTTCGGCTCAATACCTGGTTTCGATTTAAAGATACTTTTTATGGACTTGGTACAGATGTTAAGCCCTTAAAGAAGCTGGTCGACAGCGGCCTCTTGGGTTGGCCTCTGAAGTTTACGGTAAGTGGAGTGACCGGTTATAATTGGAAATTCTACTGGAGCGGTAAACATAATCTCAAACCCATGCCAGTTCCTCAGGAACTTGATTATGACATGTGGTTAGGACCTGCACCATACAAGCCCTACAATCCTGAACGGGTTCATTCAGTCTTCAGGGGATATTGGGATTATGATGGAGGTGGTTTGGGTGATATGGGACAACATTACCTTGACCCTGTACAGTATTTACTGGGTAAGGACAATACCAGCCCAGTCAGAATTGATGTGGATGCTCCTCAACAACACCCCGATGCTGTTGGATCATGGCGTCGCATAGAGTATACCTATGCAGATGGATGCAAGATTATCCTCGATGGAGAAAACAAGGATAAAGATGCAGCATATATTGAAGGCCCTGATGGCAAAGTTTTCAGAGGTTTCAAATCAGATATTCCTAACCTAAAAGAAAAAATTGCCGCCATGCCTGATCCTGAACCCCAATTGGGCATTTTCTCAGAGTCGGTGAGGACACGTCAAAAATTTGCCCTGAATGAACAGAATGGTCACCGATCTTCTACTGTGGTTAATCTCGGTGTAATTGCTGTTAGGTTAGGACGATCACTGGATTTTGATCCGGTGAAACAACGTTTTGTCGATGATGATGAGGCCAACCGCATGATTTACCAACCCATGAGAGGCCCCTGGAAGCTCTAGTACCCCATTTAAAGCAAGTTATGATGAAAACAATAATGAAAATAACACTGATTGCCTTACTCTGTGGGTTATTTATTCAGGGTAATGCTCAGGATCAACGAACCTTGGAAACTAAGGTCGCCGATATTTTGACACAGATGCCTACCCATGATCTGAAGCATCGTGATCGATTGATGAATGACATGATCGCTTTGGGTGAAGATGGTCTGAACCAGTTTATTGGTATGCTCGCAGTTCCCGGAACGGGAGAAGATACACAGGTACGTTTCGCTTTAAGTAGTTTGGCTATGTATGTCGGACAAAGTGGCCAGGAACAGGGTAGAGCGCTATTATCAAAAGTTGTTGAACAGGCACTGAAGGGAAGTGCAGACAATGAAATCAAGGCTTTTCTATTATACCATGCTGATTTCTTTGCTGGACAAGAACTGGTAAAGGTGATTGCTGGTTTTCTACCGGATGAACGGTTGAATGAACCAGCTGTTAAGACACTGGTTACGATTGGCACCCATAACGTTACACATGTTTTGATGGATGCACTTCCAAGCTTATCAGGCTCTGCACTCACACGTGCCATATATGCTATTGGTGAGTTGGGTGATGTACATGGCGCTACGGCTCTCAAAGCCTATGAGACCGATGAAGGCCAGCGTGCTGCCATTGTTTATGCCTATGCCAACCTGGGCTCGGCCGAGTCATATAAGTTCATGATAAATGCCGCCAAAGAAAGCAATTATCAGTATGATCCAATCGGGGCTACTCCTGGCCTACTGACTTACGCTGAACGCCTTGCCAAGCGTGGTGACTTAAAATTGTGTGAGAATATTTGCAAGATGCTGATCAAAAAATGCCAAGCCCCGGGGCAAAGCAATTATGCATTAGCAGCGATTAGTTTGCTGGTTGATCAGCAGGGATACCAAGCCATGGATCTGTTATTGAAGGGCATGGAGCATCCAGACAAAAAATATCGTGAAGCGATTTTACGCTATGCGAGTCAAATTACCGATGTTGGTGCGACACGAGAATGGATGACGGTTTATGATGAACTGGTGCCCCCCGTTCAAACAGAATTGGTTGCTTTTTTGGGTCAAAGAGGCGATAGAACTGCTTTACCGGTGATTGAATCAGGCATGTATTCGGATAATGAGGCATTACGGATTGCCAGTTATCAGGCCCTGGCCGATCTAATCGGCAAGGATGCCTTAGTGTATATCCTCAATCGAATGGCGAAAGGGACGGATACCGAAGTCGATGCCATGGGAGAACTGTTGAAAAAACTGGTTGGACCACGGCAGATGGGTATGATTGCTAAACATTTTACACGGCAAGGTGAGGCGGGTAAAGTAGCCCTCTTAAACCTGATCGCTGCCCGGGAGTCAAACGAATTTTTTAAACTGGTTCGCGAAAACACTGGGAGTGATACACCTGCAATTAGTCAAGCCGCCTACAAAGCCTTGGCTAGTGTGTCGGGAGCTGAGCATATCAGACCGCTCATGAGCATGCTCTATATGACTAAAGAAACTGACAACCTGGCTGAGATACAACAAGCCGTGATTGTTTCCGCACTTGCAGGTCAGGATAATCCTGCCAAGCCAGTGCTAGATGCCTATTCAGGAGCTACTAGCAAAAAAGAACGATTTATGCCGATTTTCCCTGCTCTGGGTGGAAAGCAATCACTGGAAACCGTAGCACAAGCTTTTGAGCAAGGAGATGCAGCCATGAAAAAGGTCTCATTTGAAGCCCTTACCCAGTGGAAAGATTATTCAGCCTCATCAGTGCTTTTCGATATATGTAAGACAGGCTCGAAACAATACCAGGAAGCAGCATTCAGGGGGTATGTACGACAGGTAAAATCAGCGCCCGTACCAGCAGAACAAAAACTGCTTTTGCTGCGTAAAATTGCGAAGCAGGCCAAAAACACCGACCAGAAAAAACAGCTCATCAAGTCACTTGAAGGGAATAAAACATTCCTTACCGTGGTATTCCTGAGTCAGTACCTGGCTGATAAAAGTGTGGCCAACGAGGCCGGACGAGCCATAGCTACAGTAGCTTTACCTCCATCTGGCACGCTGGAAGGAATGTATGGCGATTACGTGGAAGAAGTCTTGAACAAGGCGAAAACTGTAATTGCCGGTGAAGAAGCCGATTATGTAAAGGCGAATATACAGCGCTGGATTGAGCAAATGCCAGATGGGGACGGTTTTGTGTCTATGTTTAATGGTAAAGATTTCACCGGCTGGCAAGGATTGGTTGGTAATCCCATTTCACGGGCAAAAATGACTGAGAAAGAGCTGGCAAAGGCTCAGGCTGAAGCGGATGCTAAGGTACCAGAAAACTGGACAATTGCAGATGGTGAGATCCGCTTTACGGGATCGGGCTATAAAAATCTGTGCTCGATCAAGGAGTATGGTGATTTCGAAATGTGGGTAGATTGGCGAATCAATGACAGAGGGGATAGTGGTATTTATCTGCGTGGAACCCCTCAGGTTCAAATTTGGGATACCTCTCGCGTTGAAGTGGGTGCTCAGGTCGGTTCTGGTGGTTTGTACAACAATCAAAAGCATGAAAGAAATCCGCTGTTGGTGGCCGATAATCCGATCAATGACTGGAACACCTTCTATATCAAAATGGTTGGTGAAAACGTGACCGTTTATCTCAACGGACAATTAGTTGTCAATAATGTGGTATTGGAGAATTACTGGGACCGTTCAATCCCTATTTTCCCAACCGGGCCGATTGAACTGCAAGCTCATGGAACGGATCTCGCTTTCAGAGATGTCTACGTCAGGGAAATCAAATCGGGTGAATATAACCTGAGTGTGTCTGAGCAGAAAGAGGGCTTTATAAGTCTTTTTAATGGTAAAAACCTGGACGGATGGATCGGAAATAAAACCGATTATGTGGTTGAGGACGGTGTGGTTGTAATCAGACCCAAACAGGGTGGCCACGGCAACCTGTACACGGAGAAAGAATATGCCGATTTTAATTACCGCTTTGAGTTCCAGTTAACTCCTGGAGCAAATAATGGACTGGGAATTCGGACTCCACCTGAAGGGGATGCTGCATATTTAGGCATGGAATTACAAATACTCGATAACACAGCACCCATTTATGCCAATTTGCAACCCTATCAGTACCATGGATCGGTTTATGGTGTAATACCAGCCAAACGAGGCTTCCTGAAACCCGTTGGAGAATGGAACGAAGAGGAAGTCATTGTTCAAGGTACCCGGATTAAAATCATTCTTAATGGAAATGTCATTGTTGATGGTGACATTGCAGAGGCCCGCGATAATGGAACTCTTGATCATCGCGATCATCCAGGTCTTAAAAATGACAAGGGACATATTGGATTCCTGGGACACGGTTCTGTTGTGAAATTCCGGAATATCCGAGTTAAGGAACTGTAAATTGTTTTGGGCCTTACAGAAAATACCGTATAATTGCATTGAATTTCGAACAATGAAAACAATGAATCTGCATATCAGCCTGCATCATCATCATAATAATGATGTGGGAGACCTATGCAGATAAGTAAGAATTTGATATAAATCAAAAAAGGCTTGCAACTCTGCAAGCCTTTTTTTTTGACATAAATGTTACCATGGAGAAGCTAAAAATTGCAATTCAGAAATCAGGTCGACTCAGTGAGCGGTCGCTTGAGATTATTAAGGAAGCCGGTATAAAGCTGACAAACGGCAAAAGGGACCTTCTCGCCCAGGCCGCTAGTTTTCCTGTGGAAATCTTGTATTTGCGTGACGACGACATCCCGCAATACGTCGCAGATGGGGTGGCTGATGTTGGATTTGTTGGCGAAGATGTTTTCCGTGAGAAAGACAAAGACCTTCAAATCAGACTGCGACTAGGATTCAGCAAATGCCGCTTATCACTCGCCATTCCCAAATCAGCCGAGTATGAGGATTTGTCCTGGTTTCAAAACAAGAAGATCGCCACCTCCTTCCCAGGCATATTATCACAATACTTGAAAGAGAACAAGATCAATGCAGAGATCCACGAGATTAGTGGATCAGTAGAAATTGCCCCCGGTATTGGACTGGCCGATGGGATATGTGATCTGGTGAGTTCTGGTAGCACACTGGTGAGTAATCGATTGAAAGAAGTAGAGACTATCTTGTATTCCGAAGCAGTTATTGTTGCTAATAAGAATCTGAGTAAGTCTAAAATGGAAATTCTGAGTGATTTTATTTTCAGACTGAAGGCCGTTCTCGCTTCACGTGATAATAAATACATACTGTTGAATGCTCCAAATGAGCAGATAAAAAAAATCTGTGATATCTTACCGGGGATGAAAAGCCCAACGGTATTACCATTGGCAGAACCTGGGTGGAGCTCAATTCACTCAGTTGTTCAGGAAAAGCAGTTTTGGGAGATTATTGGTCAGCTTAAAAGTGCTGGAGCCCAGGGTATATTGGTTATTCCTATTGAAAAAATGATTCTATAGTATCATGAAAACAATCAACAAACCATCACTTGACCAATGGACTGATTTGTGTTTGCGTCCAGTCAGCCAGGAAAAGAAACTCGAATCCTCGGTTCGTGAAATAATGGGGCAAGTAAGAACTCAGGGTAAAATAGCCATCCAGGATTATTGCGAAAAGTATGATAAATATCGACCAGAGGCTCTTCAGGTGCCACTTGATGAGATAA
>CAYUGX010000052.1:0-18967 GCA_964444375.1 uncultured Porphyromonadaceae bacterium
AGGCCAATAGAACCGTTCGTTTCAATTTTGCCAGACCAGAGAGTGAAATTCAGCAAGCGATTCAGCGTATTTCAGCCTATCTAAATTGCTGATTTTAAAATTAAACCCTATCTTTGCGGCCGTATTTTCAAAAAATAAAGTCTAATTTATTAATTAATTGATTTTTAAACACATGTCTGAAAAAGAAAACAACAAAGGTCAAGAACCTGATCCTGCTCAAGGGCAAGAGGTTCAAGACCAGGTAGTTGCTGAACCTAAGGCTGAGGAAATCAAAACCGAGGAACCTAAGGCTGAGGAAATCAAATCCGAAGAACCTCAAGTTGAAGAAGCAAAAACCGAAGAAACTGCCGTAGAAGAGCCGAAAGCAGAAGAAGCCAAAGCAGAAGAATCTGCTCCGGTTGAAAAATCCCCTGAAGAAGAAAAAATTGAAGTAGTTCTTGATGCTGATGATGATGAAGAGGAAAATGAAGAGGAAAGCGATCAAGAAGAGGAAGCAGAAGAAGTAGATGTTGATCTCAACATTGTCAATGCCAGTCAGGATGATTTTGACTGGGACAATTACACCACCCAGCATGATGATTATACGCCTGATGAGCGTTCCAAGCTTGAGGCTGTCTTTGATGAGACATTGTCATCTGTTGGCGAAGCTGAAGTGATTGACGGTACTGTTGTGTTTATGAATAAACGCGAAGTAGTTGTTAACATTGGCTACAAGTCTGAAGGTGTAGTTAGCTTAAATGAATTTCGGTATAATCCAGAGCTTAAGCCTGGTGATACCGTTGAGGTCTATGTTGAAACGCTGGAAGACCGCAACGGTCAACTTGTTCTTTCTCATAAGAAAGCCCGAGCTCTTAGAAGCTGGGATAGGGTCAACCAGGCATTCGACCAGGCAGAAGTTATTAAAGGATACATCAAATGCCGCACTAAAGGTGGTATGATCGTCGATGTATTTGGAATAGAAGCCTTCTTACCAGGTTCGCAAATTGATGTGAAACCGATTAGAGATTACGATATCTATGTCGGTAAAACCATGGAATTCAAAGTCGTTAAGATTAATCAGGAATTCAAAAACGTGGTTGTATCACACAAGGCATTGATTGAAGCTGAACTCGAAGTTCAAAAGCAAGAAATAATCAGCAAGCTCGAAAAAGGTCAGGTTCTCGAAGGAACAGTGAAAAACATTACTTCTTACGGAGTATTTATTGACCTTGGCGGTGTAGATGGTCTGATCCACATCACCGACCTGTCATGGGGACGTGTAAACCATCCAGAAGAAATCGTACAGCTTGATCAGAAGATCAACGTTGTTATTCTTGATTTCGACGATAATAAGAAGCGTATCGCACTTGGCTTGAAGCAGTTGACTCCGCATCCATGGGATAGCCTTGATGCAAACCTTAAAGTTGGTGATACCGTAAACGGTAAGGTCGTTGTGATGGCTGACTACGGTGCATTTGTAGAGATTGCAACCGGTGTTGAAGGATTAATTCATGTTTCAGAAATGTCATGGTCACAGCACCTGAGATCAGCTCAGGAATTCCTGAAGGTTGGAGATGGAGTTGAAGCTCAGATACTGACCTTAGATCGCGAAGAGCGTAAAATGTCGCTTGGCATTAAGCAATTACGTCAAGATCCATGGGAGAAGATTGCCGAGAAATATGCAATCTCTTCAAAACACACCGCACGTGTACGTAATTTTACTGGTTTTGGCGTATTTGTTGAAATTGAGGAAGGTGTTGACGGATTAATTCACATTTCGGATTTATCTTGGACAAAGAAGATCAAGCATCCAGCCGAATTCTGTTCGATTGGTGATGAGATTGAAGTTGTTGTTCTTGAAATCGATCAAGAAAACCGTCGCCTAAGTTTGGGACATAAGCAACTTGAGGAAAATCCATGGGATGTATTCGAGACCTTATTCTCAGTTGGCTCTGTTCACGAAGGAACAATTGTGAATCTGTTCGACCGGGGTGCTGTTATTACACTACCTTATGGTGTTGAAGGTTTTGCAACCCCACGTCACCTGGTAAAAGAGGATGGCGCACAGGCAAAGGTGGATGAAAAACTCCAATTCAAAGTTATCGAATTCAATAAAACGGCTAAGCGGATCATTTTATCACATAGCCGGGTATTTGAAGATGAGAAACGCCAGGTTGAAACTGCTGATAAGAAAGTGAAAACCGATTCAGCACAGAAAGGCATGAAGAAAGTCAAGCAAAGTCTTGAATCTACTACCTTAGGTGATATCTCTGAATTGGCTGTATTGAAATCACAGATGGAAGCAGAAGAAAAAGGTGTTGCTAAAAAGAAAGCAGCTAAAATGGAAGCCACCGCTGCTGCTAAAAAGGCCAAATCCGACCAAGCCAAAGTCGAAAAAGAAGCAAAAGCTGAAGTGAAAGCTGAGGAGAAAGCTGAAGAGAAAGCTGAAGAGAAAGCTGAAGAGAAAGCTGAAGAGAAAGCTGAAGCAAAAGCTGAGGAGATGGTTGAAAAGAAGGCTGAGAAGAAGGTAGAGGAGAAAGTTGTAGAAAAGGCCGAAACCAAGAAGAAGACCACTACCGCTAAGAAAACCAGCAAAGAAACAGCGAAGAAGGAGAAACCTGCTGAAAAGGCTGAAGACGACAAGAAGGAAGAGTAATGAGCTTTTCCCTAACCATATTGGGAAGTAGTTCAGCATTACCAAAACCTGATAGATTTACAACCGCTCATGTGCTTAACGTGCATGAGCGGTTTTTTTTAATTGACTGTGGAGAAGGCACTCAAATTCAATTGCGACGATTTAAGTTCAGATTTGGTAAGATCAATCACGCTTTTATTTCACATCTCCATGGTGATCATTTCTTAGGTTTGTTTGGATTGCTGAGCAGCATGAGTTTGATGGGGAGAAAGAACCCATTCTTCCTCTTTGGACCTCCAGAATTGAATACTATTCTTGATCAATATTATCTTCATTTGGGAGAAAGATTGCGTTTCACGATTGATTTCTTTCCCATTCCAAGTGATCAACCAGCTTTGATTTTCGAGAATACATATGTTTCAGTGACCAGCATTCCGCTGAGTCACAAAATTCCCACAACCGGATTCATTTTCAGGGAGAAATTGCAAGCCAATCGGATTGATAAATCAACCATTTCAGCTCATGAACTTAGCATTGCTGAGATAGTCAAGCTGAAGGCGGGTAAAAATGTTGAACGAGCTAATGGTGAGCAACTTCAAGCGAATAAACTCACCATACCACCGCCCAGAGCTCGCTCATTTGCCTATCTCTCAGATACTCGTTATGATCCTTCATTAGTTGAGTACTTGCAAAATATTGATTTGCTGTACCACGAGGCTACTTACTTACATGCCATGCGGGATCGTGCTCACATGACAGGTCATGCTACAGCTAAGGAGGCTGCTCAGCTGGCCGTAAAAGCTAATGTCGATCAACTATTGATCGGTCATTTCTCTTCGCGATACAAGAAAGTTGAACCTTTTCTTGAAGAAGCCTGCCAGCTGTTTCCAAAAACACAGTTAGCCACTGATGGATTAACGGTCTGTGTTGATAATTCCTGATGGCTTTTACGTCTAATTATTCTTACTTTGCCTGCTCAATTATCTGTTCAAATTATGGAAGAAAGCATTTTAATACTCGATTTTGGATCACAGTACACACAGCTTATTGCAAGGAAAATCCGGGAATTAAATGTGTATTGTGAGATACATCCTTATAATAAAGTTCCAACTCTTGGTCAACACATCAAGGGAGTTGTATTATCAGGTAGTCCCTTTTCAGTGCGAGATGCCGATTGTCCAAAACCAGATCTGTCTGCTATTAAGGGCACCTATCCCTTGCTAGGTATTTGCTATGGGGCCCAATATCTGGCTCACTATTTTGGTGGAGAGGTATTGCCGTCAGAAACACGAGAATACGGGCGGGCAAAACTGAAGTACGTTAATCGCAGCGACGATTTGTTCAAGAATATCAATATTGATTCGCAGGTGTGGATGTCTCACGGTGACACAATCGCGCAATTACCTGACAACTATTCGATAACTGCCAGTACCGAGGACGTTGAAGTAGGTGGTTTCAAGATTGAAAACGAGCTGAGTTTTGGCATCCAATTTCACCCAGAGGTATACCATACGATTCAGGGTATTGATTTGCTTAGAAATTTTGTTGTAGATATTTGTGAGGCTAGCCAGAACTGGACACCTGACTCATTTGTAGAGTCTTCGGTCAAGAGAATTAAGCAGGAAGTGGGCAGTGATAATGTCGTACTTGGCCTCAGCGGAGGAGTTGATAGTTCGGTGGCAGGGTTATTATTGCACCAGGCTATAGGTAAGCAACTAACCTGTATTTTCATCGATAACGGCCTGTTAAGAAAGAATGAGTTTGAAGATGTACTTGACTCATATAAACACTTGGGATTAAACGTAATTGGGGTTAGAGCAGCCGATCAATTCTTGCATGCACTTAAAGGTGAAAGTGAACCTGAAGCGAAACGTAAAATCATCGGTCGTACATTCATTGAGGTATTCGATCGCGAGGCTGAAAAACTTGACAACATTAAATGGCTTGCCCAGGGGACCATATATCCTGATGTCATTGAATCAGTTTCTGTGAATGGCCCTTCAGCGACCATTAAATCGCACCACAACGTGGGAGGGCTCCCTGATGAGATGAACCTGAAGATAATAGAGCCGCTTAATTTGCTTTTCAAAGATGAAGTTAGGCGTGTAGGAAGGGCTGTTCAACTACCGGATGATATTTTGAATCGACACCCTTTCCCAGGGCCTGGTTTAGGTATTCGCATACTGGGCGATATCGATGCCGAAAAAGTGCGAATACTCCAGGAGGTTGATCATATTTTCATTCAGGGATTAAAAACTCATGGTTTATACAATCAGGTATGGCAGTCTGCTGCCATTCTCCTACCGGTGAAATCAGTTGGTGTAATGGGAGATGAACGTACCTATGAGCATGTTGTAGCGCTCAGATCGGTGGGGTCAACAGATGGTATGACGGCTGATTGGTCGCATCTTCCCTATGAATTCCTGGGTAAAGTGTCAAATGATATTATCAACCGGGTTAAAGGCATAAACCGGGTTGTTTATGACATATCCTCAAAACCACCTGCAACGATTGAGTGGGAGTAAGCTAGCCAATCAATAGGTTAATTTTGTTGGCGATTTCATCCAGAGACAGGATGTAGTCGGGTTTGCATCGCTCAATAGCGGCTTCAGGCATTCTTGGTACAGCTGCTGATTTGGGATCTTCCACAATAGTCAATCCTCCAGCCAGTTTTATTCCCAGCAGTCCGGCAGCACCATCCCAATTGGCTCCGGTCATTATTACACCAATCAATTTCGACTTGAAATACCAACTGGCTGTTTCAAATAATACATCAATCGACGGCCGGGAATAATTTACTTTATCTTCTGTACTCAAGGCCAAAAATCCATCTTCCTCTATCATCAGATGATAACCAGGAGGAGCAAAATAAACTTCACCAGCTTTATATTCCATTTTATCGATGGCCTCGATAATTTTGATTTTGCAGAGCCGGTCAAGATAGTCGACCAAATAGGAATCTGAACTAGCGCTAATGTGCTGAACAATAAATATCGGGGCAAGCAATTTTGCTTTGAGTTGGGGCAGCACCTGTCCAAGAGCCTCCAATCCACCTGCTGAAGTGCCAATCACTACTGCTTCGTATGCTGCTTTACGCCTTGCCATCCGGGAGGGAGTTAATATTTTTTTCTAAATATCTTCCACTTTTGTGAGATGGGTTCAAAAAATGAGCGATAATCGGAAAAGGTAATGCTTTCTTTTGATCCCAGGCATAGAAATCCACCGGGTGTAAGGCTGTCGTAGAACAACTTAATCACCTTATCCTGTAGTGTTCTATTAAAGTAAATAAGCGTGTTTCGGCACATAATTAAGTTCATCTCGCCAAATACGCTATCAGTGACCAGATTATGGTCAGAAAAGACGATATTATCTTTTAATGATTTCTTGATGATGGCTGAGTCATACCTGGCGTTATAATAATCGGCAAAACTGCTTTTACCTCCTGCTTTGATATAGTTGCGGGTGTTGTCTTTCATTTGACCTGCCGGATAGATAGCCTCTTTGGCCCGACTTAATACATTCGGATTAAAATCAGTCGCATATAGCTGTGTACGCTTATATAGATTTTCTTCTTTCAGCAAGATCGCCATACTGTAAACTTCTTCTCCAGTGGAGCAACCAGCATGCCAGATTTTTAAGAATGGATAGGTATTCAGTGTGGGAACCACCTGGTCTCTTACCTCCTTGAAAAACTGAGGATCCCTAAACATTTCTGTTGTATTGATGGATAAATCCTGTAGGAATATCCTGAAAAAGTCTTCATCGTACAACACTTTATGCTGAAGGGCTGAAATTGAATCAAGATCAGAAATGGCCATTCGATGCAAAATACGCCGTTTAGCATGCGCTTTGCCATAATCCCTGAAATCATATCCCCATTTCAAATAAACAGCCTCTAAAAGAAGTTGTATTTCAATGGATTCAGCGCTATGTATTTCCTCTTCTTCTTTCATTACTGGTACAACCAAACTCGCAGCATGGATATCAATTTTTCAGAATCGATTGGTTTTGTTAAATAATCATTTGCCCCGGCGGCGATACACTTCTCACGGTCGCCTGGCATTGCCTTTGCCGTTAAGGCAATGATAGGTAATTGACGATACTGTCCATCTTTCCGGATGCTTTCCATTGCTTCATAGCCATTCATTTTAGGCATCATGATGTCCATTAAAATCAAATCAACCGTATGATTCTTAAGTTTATCTATGCCTTCCAGACCATCCTTCCCAACAATGATTTTCATGCCCATATCTTCGAGCAAGCTGGTGAGAGCAAAGACATTGCGCATATCATCGTCGACAATGAGAATTGTTTTGTCTTTCATCACATCGCTGGAACCATGTACGGTGCGTAGCATTTGTTGTTTTTCTTCAGGTAGACTCGATTCAACCTGATGAAGAAACAATGTGGTTTCAGCCAGTAATCGCTCAGGTGATTTAATGCCTTTGATAATGATGCGATCAGAGTAGGCCTGAAGCTTTTCTTCTTCTTCACGACTTAATTCTTTTCCCGTATAGATAATAACCGGCATCGATTGGGCAATGTTTTCCTTTTGCAATTGCTTAAGTAACTCGTGTCCGTTCATGTCATTCAATCCGAGATCAAGTATCATGCAATCATAGGATTCCTCTGAAAGTATATCAATAGCAGACTGGCCACTTTGAATACTTTCGATCATGATATTGTCTTCTTCAAGCAGAGTAGAGATACTCTCTTGCAGGCCTTCATCATCTTCTACAACCAGAACTTTCTTTACGGGTTTAGAAATCAACCCTTCAATATTATCCAAAGCACTATTAACCTGTTCAACGCTCACGGGCTTTTTCAAGAAGCCAATAGCCCCTTTTTTCATGGCTTCAAGACTTCGGTCAGACGCCGACATAAAATGGACCGGAATGTGGCGAGTATTGGAATTTTCTTTCAGTCTTGACATGACCTCCCAGCCGTCGATACCGGGTAAGCCAATATCTAAGATGATGGCACTCGGGCCATAGTAGTCAGCGTAGTGCAGACCTGTTTCTCCATTGGGTGCGATGATGCATTTGAAATGCTTCTCATGAGCCAAATCATACAAGACCTGAGAAAAGGCCGGATCATCTTCAATGATAAGTAAAAAAGTATCGCCCTGGTTGATATGCTTTCGATCATCGTGAATGGAAGGTTCAGCCTGGTTTTCGTCAGCAGTTTCTTCTTCAGCTTCCGCAGGGCTAGGTATAGCAGAAGCTTCACCAGGTTTACTTGTCTTGGTATACTGGGGCGCCAATGCAGGGCTCGGTTGTGAACTAAACTCGGCCTTACGGTTACTGCTCATACGAACTGGCAAAACGAGGCGAAATACACTGCCTTGGCCCTCGTGGCTTTCCAGAATGATGTCACCTCCCATTAAACGTGAGAAATTTCTGAATATGGCTAATCCCAGACCGGTACCTCCAAATTTTCTAGTAGTGGTTCCATCAGCCTGCATGAAAGCATCAAAAACCATCTCGAGCTTTTCTTTCGGAATCCCAATGCCACTGTCTGCGACTTGAAAGGAGATATAGTCGGTTTCAGAATCAAGATGGTCTGGTACTTTAATCAGCGAGCTTATGGTAAAGATCACATGTCCTTTTTCAGTAAACTTGATTGCATTTGAGATCAAATTTCGCATGATTTGACCCAGACGAAGCGCGTCAGATTCAATATTGGCTGAATCATCTAGCTGATTATCAATTCTGAAATCAAGTCCTTTTTCTTCTGTCACAGCGTGGAAAGAACTATATAATTCATTGATGAAGGGCTGGATTTCAATATACTCTGGATGCAATTCTATGCGACCAGACTCGATCTTGGATAAATCCAGTAGTTCATTGATGAGTGCAAGCAGGTTCTCGCCTGATGAATGGATTGTTTGGGCAGATTTTATCTGTTTTTCGTTCAGATTTTCGGGTTTGTTCTGACCTAGAATTTGAGACAATACCAAAATGCTGTTGAGAGGTGTTCGCAATTCGTGGCTCATGTTAGCCATGAATTCTGATTTGTAGCGGCTGGCCTGCTCGAGATCAGATGCTTTCTTTTCTATTTCTTTTCGGGCGTTTTCTAAGGCCTCGTTTTTCTTTCTTATGCTATCTCGTTGGTTCTCAATTGCCCTGGTTCGCTCTGCCAGTTCCTCATTGGTCACACGCAGTTCTTCCTGTTGGGCCTGTAAGCTTGCTTTTGACTCTTCTAATTCACGAGTTTGAGCTTCTAATTCCTCATTAGCCTGGCGTAGTTCTTCCTGTTGCACCTGCATCTCCTCGTTAGTCTGCCTCAACTCTTCTTGCTGAACCTGAAGCTCATCAGTCATTTTTTGCTGACGGGTAAGCAAGCTTTCAAGCTCGGTGCGTGATTGGGCTGTACTAATGGCAATTGCGATGGCCTCGGTAATCTTATCCAGTAATTCCTCTTGAACAGTTGTAAATGCTTTTAAACTTCCGAGTTCAATGACGCCATAAACCTGATCATTGAAAATGCAGGGTACCACCATCAGGTACCTGGGTTTAGAATCGCCCAGGCCACTGTAAATGCTCAAGTGGTCATCCGGCAGGTCATCAATAATAATTCGATGACGACTTTTAGCTACCTGGCCAATCAATCCTTCACCTGTCTTAAATGTTCGGTCTTTTACAAGCCGGGTAACAATGGCAAATCCACCAGAGAAGGTGAATTCCTTGTCATCATTAAGGGAAAACAACACACCTGTAAGGGCATCCAAATGTTTGCAGATGAAGCCAGTGGCTTTTTGCCCCAGACTATGAAGATCCAAATCACCCCGTAACTCATTGGTGAGCATATTTTGCCGGGTTTTTACCCAGTTTTCAGCCTTGTTTTTTTCATCGGCAATTTTGAGTGACTGGGTCATCTCGTTTAAGGCCAGACTCATGCTGTCTGTTTCTGAACGTGGCTTTAGCTGGACATCAAAGTTTCCACTGGCGACTCGTTTGGCTTGCTCAACCTGATCAAGAAGGTTGGCTTGCATTTGATGGTATGATTTAACCAATTGCCCTACTTCGTCTTCAGATTCATAGGCAGCCTGGCCCGACAGATCACCCATAGCCATGGCCTGCAAATTTTTCTCTATCACATGAACTGGAGAGCTCACCATACTGGTTATGGCTTTAGAAATAAACCAGATTAGTGTAGCTATCAGAATCACCAGAAAACCAATTACCAGTCCGAAAGCCCCTGTAATTTTATCACTAATGGTTTGAACATCCTCTTGATATACCGCTTCATTATTTGCCATATCAGCTAAAAGCCCGTGAATTCGATTATCATTGTTGTAGGATTCAATATCAGCTTCAACAGCATAAAAATGGGAGAGGATCTCTGCCGCGTAACCTTTTGACCGACTGGTTGCAGAAGAACTTTCTTCAAGAGCTGTGGGAGCAAGTGAATGAATCAATCGAATTCTTTTATAGAGAAGCGTTGCATTTTTATGTTGTAGCTGAGCTGTTTTGGCTGCATCTTCAGAATCAATAGCAACTAATGCCCGCTGGTATCGGGCCACAATTAAATTAATGGCTGAATCTTTGCTGAGTTCGAAAATATGATCAATGTCTGAAAATGGTTCGAGCATTAGATTTGCTGCTTCCAGCGTGACCTGCGCTCTATGAATGAGTTGGACACTGTCTGGATGACTCTGAAACTGATAGTAAAACTCAAGACTTTTGTGGTAATCGATCATGTATTCTCGTTGGGCTGAGAGCATGATACTGACAACTTTTGTTGTACGAATTAAGTAATTAGCTGTTAATCCCAACAGGATCAATCCCAGTAATGAGATAATAATCATCAGGTTTAATTTCTTCCTGATCTTTAGATTAATTAACCACTTTTTCATGGGCTGTAATTGCTGTACTATTTATTTAAACAGATCCAGGTGCTCGCGGTAGTATGCTTCACAAGCGATCAATTCTTTCTTGAGTTGATCTAGTAATTTGACTAGTTTTCTAGGGTTCTTCAATTTGGCTTCCAAATGAATGGTTTTAAGCAAATCAAAACCTTTATGCATAGATAAATTGCCTAGGATGCCTTTGAGCTGATGAGCTCCATCGGCAAGGTCATCGTACTTTTCTTCGTTTAGGTTAGCTTCTAAACGATCCATTCTCACCAACCAGGTACTCCAGAAGTTCTCTAACATACGCTGAGCAAATTCCTTATTATCAGATACCCGTTCAAACAACTCTGTGAAATCAATTTTCTTGCTCATCTCGCCTGTTTAAATTATTTCTTACTTCTTCAACAATGTCAAAAAGGTCTTTTGACTTAAATGGTTTAACCAGATAGGTGTCCATTCCGGCATCAAGTGCAACATGAATATCACCTTTCATGGCATGAGCCGACATAGCTATAATAGGTACATTAGGCAGTTTTCTTTCAGATTCTAAATGTCGAATTCGTCTAGTAGCTTCTAACCCATCCATTGTAGGCATCGTGATGTCCATCAGTACCAAATCATATTGGTTACTTTCAAATAGACTCAGGGCTTCATGTCCATCTTCTGCACAATCCACCTCACAGTTTTTGAGTCGCAGAAAACCAGTAGCTAATTTGGTATTAATCGGGTTATCTTCAGCAAGTAGCACACGCAAAGATCTTGATAAAGTGGTGTTGATCACATCTTGATTTACGAGTTCTTTAACCTGTGCTTCGGTTCGCATCGATTCTAAGAGTACTTTTCTGATATCTTTAATGAAGAGCGGTTTTCGTAAAATTGCACTGACGCACGTTTGCTGTATTTCCTCATAGCTGAAGTGAGCATTGTCCGGTAATAGCAATACAATATTACATTCACTAACCGAGGTCTCTTTAAATATCGAGCTAATTTTTTTTGCAAGATCAAAGCCGGTGTCTTTATCCTGACTGTGATCGATCCAGAGAGATCCTGATGTGATCTCATTCTTTCCAACAGCTTTGATTAGTGATTCAGAATCAATGGATATAGTTTCTTTCAAGCCCAGTTCATCAAGGAATCTGATGACCCGGTCGCTTGATTTTTTTGATCCGGATACAACATGGGCTGGTGAAAAGTTAATGAGTTCTGTACCAGAAAACTGCAAGGGATCTTTTTCTACTGATGATCGATCGAATTGAACCTTAAATGAGAAACAACTGCCTTTACCGGGCTCGCTTTCCACCCAGATGTCTCCATTCATTAAATTGACCAGTTTCTTTGAGATCGATAAACCAAGTCCAGTCCCTCCATATTTACGTGTTGTAGACGCTTCAGCTTGTTGGAACGATTCGAACAGCTTCTCCTGCTTCTCCGCTTCAATTCCAATACCCGTGTCTGAAACACTGAATGCTACTTCAACATGAGGACCAGTTTTGCTAAGCACTCGAGCAGTAACACAGATTTCACCTTCTGCAGTAAATTTCAAGGCATTTGATACCAGGTTCAATATGATCTGTCTGATTCGAACAGGGTCGCCATAGACCAGATAGGGTAGGTCGGGATCAATATCACACCAGAAATCAATATTCTTTTCGAAAATTTTCACCGCTAACATTCGTGCCACTTTCTCAACCACATCAACAATGTTGAACTCTATTTTTTCAAGTTCAATACGATCAGCTTCAATTTTGGATAGATCGAGAATCTCATTGATGATCTCCATCAATGATTCACCCGACTGTTTGATCGTATCGAGTCGCTCTTTCAAATCAGGTGGAACATCACCTAACAGGGCAATTTCGGTCATCCCAATAATTCCAATCAAGGGGGTGCGGATTTCATGGCTCATATTTGCCAGAAAGCTACTTTTTGCCTGATTGGCTTCTTCAGCAACAACGCGTGCTTCTTCAGCAATCTTGCGGGCTTCACGACTACGTTCCTCACTTAACCTGAGCTTTTTCTTTGATTCAATGAGTTCAGTGATCGAGTTTTCGAGCTTGTGGGTTATATTTTCAAGGGTTTGCTTTTGTTTATAAAGGTCGATGAATATCTTCACCTTGGATTTTAAAATGCTTGGTTCAATCGGTTTAAACAAATAATCGACTGCTCCCGACTCATACCCTTTGAAAATGTGAGCTTTCTCTTTTGAAATAGCTGTTACAAAGATAATTGGAATGTGTCTTGTTCTTGAGCTGCCTCGAATTAGCTCAGCTGTTTCAAACCCATTCATGCCAGGCATTTGAACATCAAGCAGAATCACCGCCACTTCATGTTCAAGCAAAATCCCGAGGCAATCGTTGCCTGAGCGGGCTGTGAGAATATGTGTTTCGGCTTCATCAAGGAGTGCCTCCATGGCAAAGAGATTTTCATCACGATCATCAACGATGAGAATCTTTATGGGTGCAGATGATGACATTCGAATGTTTTAGTGGCCTGGTGAATTATGCAAAATTATCATTTTTTTGAAGTACTGATCAGATTTGCTGTGAATATTTGATTAAAGATGTGCAATGAAAAGCCTATTTTTGCTGGCCTACACGAAAGTGCACAATATGGAAGCTAAATTTCAATTAGGTGCTTGGTTATTAGATAATTGGATTGAGGTTGCTGGGGTGGTCATCAGCCTAGTGTACCTGAGTTTTTCGGTTAGACAGAAAATATGGTTATGGCCCTTCGGGATTCTGTCTGCCTTGTTCTATATAGTAATCTATTATGACCATGCCTTGTATGCAGATATGTCGCTACAGTTTTACTATGTGATAATCAGCATTTATGGATGGTTTTGGTGGAAAAAGAGAAGCAATGAGAATACGCATGAAACTGAATTGAAAGTCAGATCACTCAACCGGCAATTACTTTTCAAATCAATGATTGTCTTCCTGCTGCTTTGGGCCGGTTTATTTGGTATACTGGCTAATCTGACTGATTCGGATGTTCCGGTAATGGATGCCTTGACCACTGCCGGAGGTATTGTAGCAACCTGGATGTTGGCTCGTAAGTATATTGAGAATTGGTTGCTATGGATATTTGTCGATGGTGTCTCCATCTTCCTTTATTTGTACAAAGAACTATACGCTACTGCAATACTCTTTTTAATTTACACCTTGATTGCGGTGTTTGGATATCGATCATGGAAACAAACGATCTAAAAAGCCATTAGTCAATGATAGTATTCATTACAGGCAGTGAATCTACCGGTAAAACTCGATTGGCCAAGGATTTGGCAGCTCATTTCGAGGTCACCTGGGTACCCGAGTACGCTCGATCTTATATAGAATCTTTGAATCAACCTTACCAATTTGGAGATGTGGAGCAGATCGCAAGGGAACAGATTAGGCAAATTGCTCTGCATCAACAAGATCCCTTGACATTTTTTGATACCGGATTGGTTATTACACGTATTTGGTTTAAGGAGGTATTTAGACGCATTCCTGAGTGGTTTGATCGTGAATATGCCATGTGTAACCAGGGTGCCTACTTACTCTGCTACCCTGATATTGCCTGGCAACCAGATCCTGTCAGGGAAAATGAACATAAAAGAGTATACTTACACCAAGAATATCATAAAGAAATCACTAAACTTGCGGTACCGTTTCAGGAGGTTAAAGGAACTGGGCCAATACGCTTGGAAATGGCCTTGAAAGCTTTGCAAACCTGGGGGATAAGATAGATAGCGTATCAAATAGATGGAAGAAAGAAATATTATCCTGAAGACATACCAGGGCCTTGAAGAAGTGCTGGCGAAAGAATGCAAGCAACTTGGCTTTAGAGATATTGAGATATTGAATCGGGCCGTCAGTATACGAGGGGGTATTGCTGAACTCTACCGGGCGAATTACTTCCTGAGAACCGCAATTAAAGTACTGGTGCCTGTATTCGAATTCACTGCCAAGGATGAAGAACAACTCTATGAGGGGATTAAGAAATTCGACTGGATTGAGTTGCTTGATCCATCTATGACCCTGGCAATAGAATGTGTGCTTTATTCTACCCTGTTTACCCACAGCAAGTTCATTGCCCAAAAGACGAAGGATGCCATTGTAGACCAGATAAGAGACCGAACGAAAAGACGTCCTAGGGTTGATATTGAAGATCCGGATTTAAAGATCTCTCTCCATATCGCTGAGGATAAGGTACAGGTTTTGCTCGACAGCTCAGGCGATCCACTATTTAAAAGAGGTTATCGCATCGGTCTTCATCAGGCACCATTAAATGAGGTTTTGGCCGCTGGATTGCTATTGTTAGCCGGATGGGATGGTACTGGTAACCTGGTCGATCCTATGTGTGGATCTGGAACATTACTTATTGAGGGGGCACTTATCGCTCATGGTTTACCTCCGGGAATGTACCGTACGAAGTTTGGATTCGAGAATTAGAGTGTATTTATTGCGTGTATTGCGCTGATGTATATGCTGATGTTGTTGAAGAGGAATATGCTATTCCAAAGTTTCAACACACTATCCTGGGAGGAGATATTTTAGCTAAGAATATAAAAATTGCACGTGAAAACCTGCATCGATCATCCTTGTATAAAAAGGTGGAGTTGGTTCACCAACCAATGGAAGAATTACAACCCCCATCAGGAAGGGGATGGTTAATTACAAATCCTCCCTATGGAGAACGTCTAAAAAGTCACGATCTGGTCAGACTTTATAATCAGCTGGGCAGTCGTTTGAAGCACCACTACGGGGGCTATCAGGCCTGGATATTCTCAGGTAGTCCAATTGGGGTTAAATCAATTGGGTTGCGTCCAAGTGTTAAACGAAAACTATTGAACGGTGCCATACCGTGCACCTTTAATAAGTATGATTTGTATGAGGGCAGTCTGAAAGGGTCCAGATCAAAAAGAAACTAGTGGCTCGATAAATACGCTTTAGGCTCCGCTTCAGTCAGTTTAACCTGTTCAATAAATTTATCAACCAGGCCAGGATAGGTGCCAGGTGCCTCGCCTGCTTTGGCACTCAATTCAAGTTGCTTAAGATCATTGGCCAGTTCGTCCATTCCCATTACAGCGATGGAGGATTTGGCTTTATGAGCTAAAGAGCCGAGCTCGAGATACTGCTCATTATCCAATAATTCACGCAAACCTTCAGTGAACTCAGGCACCTGATCAATAAAAATCTGAATCATCTCATCGATCATTTCCTGAGATCCCATTGACATGCTCTCAAGGTACTCGAGATTCGCATAGGTAAAAGTAGCTGCCATGTTTGTAACCTTCTTGTCTTTGAAAGAATAAAGTAAATAATAATTTCGGTCTTTTTTATACTGTTTTTTGCCAACATTAGTCATATAATTGATGGCTTAAAAATTTCTACATTTGTTGGATGTACTCAACCCAAAATATCAAAGAATAACCATGAAGAAAACCCCTTTCTTTGACTTTCATACTGAATTAGGAGCCAGGCTTGAGGAATTTGCAGGGTATAAGATGCCCATCGAATACACAGGGATAAAAGACGAACACATGACTGTTCGTGAAAAGTTAGGTGTGTTTGATGTGTCTCATATGGGCGAGTTTATTGTTTCTGGTCAGCTAGCATTTGATCTCGTACAACGACTTACCACAAATGATGTGGCCAGTCTCATAGATGGGAAGGTACAGTATACCTGTTTTCCGAATGGTAAAGGAGGAATCGTTGATGACCTGTTGGTTTACCGTCAGGCTTATGACAAGTATCTATTGGTAGTTAATGCAGCCAATATTGAGAAAGATTGGAGTTGGTGCGTGGAGCAAGCCAAACTGCTGGGTATGGTAGTTGGGAAAGATCTTGTAAACGCCTCTGATGATATGGCTCAATTGGCGGTTCAAGGTCCCATGGCATTAAAGGCGATGCAGAAACTCACAGATACCGAGATCATTGACATGGAGTATTATACCTTCAAAGAAATTCCTTTTGGTGGAATCAATGAAGTGATTTTCTCTACCACTGGATACACCGGATCGGGAGGTTGTGAAATCTACTGCAGTAACGAAGATGCAGCTGCGTTATGGACAGCAGTAATGAAGGCGGGTGAAGAGTTTGGAATTAAACCTATTGGATTGGGTGCGAGGGATACACTGCGCCTCGAAATGGGATTCTGCCTGTATGGAAACGACATTACCGACTCCACATCTCCCATAGAGGCAGGATTGGGATGGATTACAAAATTTGTTCATGGAAACGATTTCATTGATCGTAGTCGTTTGGAAGAAGAAAAGGCAAATAAGCCTAGCCGTCGTTTACGTGGCTTTATTATGAAAGAACGAGGTATTCCTAGACACGATTACGAGATTAAAAATGCCGATGGCGAAATTATCGGAGAGGTAACCTCCGGAACTATGTCACCGGCTCTCGGAGAGGGCATTGGTATGGGATACATAAACCGGGCTCATGCGGGTTTCGGAAACGATATATATATCCAAATCAGAAAGAAAACGGTTAAGGCTGAAATAGTCAAATTGCCATTTTATAAATCTTAAAACCAAGAAACAATTAACCAGACTGTTATGAGAAAGCATATTTTTAACGCGGGACCATGTGTCCTTTCAGATTCTGCCAGGGAAAATACTGCCAGTGCAATTCTTGACCTCAATGGTATTGGTCAGTCCATAATGGAGATATCTCACCGAAGCAAAGAGTTTCAGGCCATCTTTGATGATGCTGTGAACCTGTTTAAGGAAGTATTAAGCGTACCGGATGGCTATTCAGTTCTGTTTTTGGGTGGAGGTGCAAGTATGCAATTTTGCATGATCCCGTATAACTTCCTGAATAATAAGGCTGCCTACCTGAATACAGGAACATGGGCTACAAAAGCCATAAAAGAAGCCCGTTTGTTTGGTGAAGTCGATGTAGTGGCAACCTCAGAAGACAATAATTTCTTATACATCCCAAAAGGATATGAAGTGCCTTCAGATGCCGATTATTTCCACATTACCACGAACAACACCATTAAGGGTACCGAAATATTGACCGATATGGACTGTTCGGTGCCCTTAATTGCTGATATGTCTTCAGACATCCTATCTCGCCCTGTTGATGTGTCAAAGTATGCCATGATTTATGGTGGTGCCCAGAAGAATCTGGGGCCAGCCGGTGTAACCTTCGTCATCATAAAAGATGAATTACTTGAGACCGTGACCCGAACGATCCCAACCATGCTAAAATATAGAACCCATGTAGAAAAAGGTTCGATGTTTAACACACCCCCGGTTACCCCTATTTTTACCGTTCGTGAAACATTACTTTGGGTTAAAGAGCAGGGAGGTGTTGGTGTCATTGATACCATGGCTCAGAATAAAGCAGATTTGCTTTACAACGCTATTGACAGCAGCCACATGTTTACTGGAACTGTGCCCGTTGAAGACCGCTCTCGCATGAATATATGCTTTGTTATGACAGATGAATACAAAGAAAAAGAAGCTGACTTCATTAGTTTTGCGGCCAGTAAGGGCTGTGTGGGTATTAAGGGACATCGGTCTGTAGGTGGCTTCAGGGCTTCTTGTTATAATGCCCTTCCTATTGAAGGCGTTCAGGTCTTGGTTGATGCGATGAATGAATACGAAAAAAATAACGTCTAAACTCATGAAAAGAATACTAGTAGCTACCGTTAAGCCTTTTGCTCCTGCAGCTGTCGAGCAGATAAAGGCTGTTGTTGATGAGGCAGGATATTCATTTAACCTGCTAGAGAAATATGGAGACCAAAGTGATTTGGTCAATGGTGTAAAAGGCATGGATGCCATTATTGTGAGAAGCGATAAAGTCACAGATGAGGTCATTCAGGCTGCAGATCAACTAAAAATTCATACGAGCCGGAGCCGGATACGATAATGTAGATCTGGAAGCTGCTTCAAAAGCAGGTACCGTGGTTATGAATACACCCGGGCAGAATTCGAATGCAGTTGCTGAACTGGCAATAGGTATGATGCTATTGCAAGCTCGAAACGGGTACAACGGAAAATCCGGAACAGAGCTTCGTGGTAAAAGTCTAGGAATTCATGCCTATGGTAATGTGGGTCGGTATATGGCCGTTATCGCCAAAGGTTTTGGGATGACAGTGAAAGCCTTTGATCCCTTTGTTTCAGCAGAGTCGATAGAAAAAGATGGAGTTACTCCGGTTCAATCTGTTGAAGAATTGTACAGCACTTGCCAGTATATTTCTTTACATATCCCGGCAAATGAGAAAACCAAAGGATCTATTGGTGCAGCCCTCTTGCAAAGTATGCCAGCCAATGGTGTACTGGTCAATACCGCGAGAAAAGAGGTGATCAATGAGTCTGAGCTACTGGCGGTAATGGCTGATCGAAGTGATTTTGCTTACCTGTCGGATATTGCTCCGGATTGTGCAGATGAAATTGCACAGAAATTTGACGGACGCTATTTCTTTACACCAAAAAAAATGGGCGCTCAAACGTCAGAAGCCAACTTAAATGCTTGTGTAGCAGCCGCCGAGCAAATTAG
>CAYUGX010000053.1:0-18922 GCA_964444375.1 uncultured Porphyromonadaceae bacterium
TGTTGATGTCACTGTGTCTGCTGATGCATTGACTGAACTAGACCTTGAAATGGCACCAGGTCCGCTCCTTGAACTAGAGAGCCATGCACTGGCAGATGAAACAGCTGGCCAGTTGGTCGGGAATAATGACGGGAAAGCAAATTTGGGTGAGAAATTAGGCTTTATTTTAAGTCTGGCCAACAGGCAAACTATCGCGGCACAGGGAGCCTGGTTACGGATAGAAAGCTTAAGCGACTATGTCTCTCTCTTGACCGATAGTGTGTTTTTTGGTACTGTCGAGGGTTTGAATTCAGTCACGTCTACCGATACGATTTTCTTTGAGGTCTCGTCCGATTGTCCTGATGAAACCATTCTGGAATTTGCGGTGGTCATCGGAGACCAAGAGGGAGCTGGCTGGTCAGGTTCATTTGCTCAGGAAGTCTATGCACCCAAACTTGAAATTGTTGACGCCGAGATCAACGATCAGGCTGGCAATCATAATGGAATAATTGACAATGGAGAGTTGGTATTAGTCACCGTCAGAATCAATAATTCAGGCCGGCAAGATGTTACCAATCCTACCTTAAATTTAGCTACCGATGATGTCTATTTTATGGTACTTTCTGAGCCTCAATCTGTCGAGGCATTGACGCAAAATGAGACAGTTAGCTTTGTGTTTGAGGTATCATTAGATCAGCAAGCACCTGCTCTTCATATTGGTCATTTCAGCGGACAAATAAACTCAGCTGAAGGATATGCACCCAGTCTATTACTTCGATTAAGTAATATCAATGGTTTCTTTGACGATTTTGAAAATGGCGAGAATGGTTGGACCCATGCTAGTTATCAAAATAGTTTCAACCACCACGATGACTGGATGCTGGGTGAACCCCAGGGCAAAACCAGCGATCCCTCGAGAGCATATTCAGGATTAAATTGCTGGGGTACAGACCTTGGTTTTGCTGATTACAATGGAGATAGCTGGGATGGCAATTATCAGTCAAATATGCATACCTACCTGCGAAGCCCGGTTATTGACTGCTCTGATATGCAGGATGTTGGATTACAATTTCAACGTTGGTTAAACCTGCGCGCCAGCGATGCCGGTCGAGTGATCGTCAACGGAGAGCTGGTTTGGGAGAGTGCACGACGCGGACATTCAGATTCAGAATGGTACCAGGAGAGAATAGATATTTCAGCCATAGCCGATGGTAACTCCGCTGTTCAACTTGTTTTTGAACTCGAGACCAATCAATCAAGCAACCTGGGAGGATGGAATATTGACGATGTAATCGTGGCAGGTGGATTATATGGTAGTACGTCTTCAGAACCTGAATTTGTACATTCATTGCATACATTAAGCGTATTCCCGAATCCTTTTGCTGAGGTAACAACAATCCAATACCAACTTGGTGCAGATGCTCATGTTCGTTTGGGGATCTATACAGCGAATGGACAACTCATCAGATTAATGCTGAACCGGAACATGGTTGCTGGAAACCATGCTCTGGAATGGAATGGGAAAAATCACCTGGGTGAAAAACTCCCGGCAGGAATGTATTTCGGAATTCTTATAAGCGACCACGGAGTATTACGACAGAGAATAATACTCCAATAGCTAACAAACTAAGCTAGCTAATGATCAAGAAAATCAAAGAAATTGATGGCTTACTTAGAATTAGCTTTCTTTTTCCGACCTATATTTCTTTGATAGTCGGTGTATTGTTTGCTGGGTATGGCGCTACGTTTGAAGATTATTGGCAATTGTTGATCCTGGCCCTCATTGGACATGTCTATGGTTTCGGTTTAAATGACTTGTGTGATTACAAGTACGATCTTCAAAATCCAAGACATGTACGTCGCAGTTCGCTCCTGAAAGGTAAGGTAAGAAAACGGATCCTACTGGTAATTGTCTTGATACAAATACCCCTTTTGTACGGACTGGCCTTTATTTTTGGATACGATTCACAGACCATCCTCTTTATCAGTCTGGCCTTTTTGGCTATGACAGCTTACAATATTGTTGCTAAAAGTTCAGGTAAATGGGTTGTTTTTACCGAATTATTGTACCCAATTGGCGCGGTGTTTTTATTCTTGGTGGGTTACACCATTAAGAGTGATTGGGCATCCATTGGCGTACCAGAATACCTGGTATTTATCACCATTATTGTAACCAACTTCATGGTGAATAGCTTGCTGTCTGGCTTATTGGATCTTGAACCTGATAAAAAGGCCCGGGCTGCCAATTGTTTAGTCTATTGGGGATCGTCACAGAAGGGAAATACGGTTACACTGAACAAAAAAACCAAACAGGTTTTTTACGGGGTGTATTGGATCAATTTTCCACTTGTACTAGTGCAAGCGGCTCTAAATCAATCGGTCTGGTGGATCTTTGTCATAATATCCTTATTTTTTCTCTTCGGTTGGATTCAGCTGGATGTGATGCTAAGGCTTGATCAGTTTGATCATATGTATCGTTCTGACATGTTTACCAGCCTGGCGTACAATTTTTATGCCTCTACTATTGCCTGGTTGGATTACCTGCCGGATATCTATTGGGCGGTGATTATTTTTAATCTATTGTATCCTTTTGTCGTTCATAAGCAAGGTAAATTTGGCTGGCCAATGGTATGGGGGTGGGGACGATTGCTGACTACCAAAAATAGTTCGCAAGGGGGATAAGTTTATGCTGAAGTTGAAGGTATTAAACACTATTGTGGCACCAAAGAAGAGTTTGATATTGGAGATTCCTATAGAAGCAGAATAAGGAAGAATTTGAGCGAAACAATTACCTAACGAAGAAATTCATTCGTTGATCTGATCACTAATTTCCGGCGGGTCCGGTGGATAATGACATGTTCTCCTTCGGTAAATTGAGCGGTAGGTAAATGCAATGAGGTTGGGGCATTGGTTTTAACCTCACGTAAATAGTGCCGGTATCCGGGCTCTCTATCGGTAGTAACCCGAGTAACTACATATTCAGTTTTCTTTTTAGGGCCGTCTGAACAGGCGGATACCAAGGTGATAAAAACAAAAGCAGAAAGCAGTGTTACTATTCTTTTTTTCATGATTCAGCCGGGTTGAATTCAGGTCTTAAGTTACAATTTTATTTGAGCTGTAAGATTCGATTTTTGAACCTTTTTCAAACAAAATGATATTCAAATGGTTATTTAACTTTGTGATCTAATAAAAATTTTTGAGATTCAAATCATTTAACGTACTTTTGCGCGCTAATTTTCAACGAAATAGACAATCATGCCACTCACAAAACTTAGGAATATTGGTATCGCCGCACATATTGATGCCGGTAAAACAACTGTTACAGAACGAGTTCTCTTTCTAACCGGAATCAACCGGAAAGTAGGTGAAGTACACGATGGTCAGGCCACCATGGACTTCATGAAGCAAGAACAGGAACGAGGTATTACCATCGCTTCTGCTGCAATCACTACTGCATGGAAAGATTCACAGATTAATATTATTGATACTCCGGGTCACGTTGACTTCACCATTGAAGTAGAGCGTTCTTTGCGCGTTATCGATGGCATGGTTGCTGTATTCTGTGCTGTAGGTGGTGTTGAGCCTCAGAGTGAAACGGTTTGGTACCAGGCAGACCGCTATAAAGTACCTCGTATCGCCTTTATTAATAAAATGGATCGCACAGGTGCTGAGTTTTTTGAGGTTGTTGGACAGATGAATGAATACCTAGACGCACATGCACTACCTTTCCAGATTCCCATCGGAGCTGAGGAAGACTTCAATGGGATTATTGATGTAATTGATGGAAAGGCCTATGAATTCAATGATTGGGAGCGTGTTGAGGTGCCCATGCCTGAAGGTTACAAAAGTAAATTTGAGGAAGCCCGTAATGCCTTAATTGAACGATTGGCTGATTTCAATGAAGAGATCCTTGAATTGTTTCTCGAAGAGCAAGAAGTACCAGCAGATCTGCTCAAGTCAGCTGCTCGTGATGCTGCACTCAAATTGATGATAACACCTGTTTTCTGTGGTGCGGCTTACAAAAATAAAGGTGTTCAATTGTTGTTGGATGCTGTGGTTGATTATTTACCTTCCCCACTGGATGTAGGTGCAACTATTGGAATCGACATCGACGATCCTGAAAAGACACACAATCGCTGTCCGTCTGAAAAGGCACCTTTTGCCGCCCTGGCCTTTAAACTGATTCATGATCCCTATGTGGGTCAGCAAACCTTTATCCGGATATATTCAGGTAAATTGGAAAGTGGGATGGCCATCCAGAATAGCACGAAAGGCAAGCAAGAGCGCATTGGCCGAATTCTGAAAATTCACGCCAAAGACCGTGAAGAAGTTACTACAGCTGGTCCAGGCGATATTGTAGCCCTTATCGGGATGAAAATTACCAAAACCGGTGATACACTCTGTGATCCGGCCAATCCAGTATACCTGGAGTCAATCAATATACCCCCAACGGTTATTGAATTGAAGGTCAATGCTAAATCAAGAAAAGAACAAGGCAAGCTTGGTGAAGCTTTAGCCAAACTATCAAGCGAGGATCCTTCATTTACTGCTCGCTACGATGACGAAACCAATGAAACCATCATGGCAGGTATGGGTGAATTGCACCTTGAGATCCTGGTTGATCGACTGAAAGAGGAATTTAAAGTGGATGTAGAGATCGGCGAACCCTCAGTAGCATACCGTGAAGCCATCACGAATGAAATAGAGGTGGAATATCGTCACGCCAAGCAATCTGGTGGTAAAGGTCAGTTTGCTCAAACGCAGATGCGAATAGAACCAAAAGAAGACGGAGGATACGAATTCATCGATAAGATCAAGGGTGGAGTGATACCCGCTGAATTTATTCCATCTGTAAATAAAGGGATCAAGAAAACCCTGGCCCGTGGTATTCTTGCTGGATTCCCCATAGAGAACATTAGAGTAACCTTACTAGATGGAAAGTATCATCCGGTCGATTCATCTGATATGGCTTTCCAGACCTGCGGTTCAATCTGTTTTAAAAATGGTTTCGTGAAAGCAAATCCAATTTTGTTGGAGCCGGTAATGAAGATTGAAGTGAATACACCTGATGACTATATTGGGGATATTGTGGGTAATCTGAATCGCCGTCGAGGTAAGATTGAATCAATGCGTCGCTACCGCAAAGGCTCCCAAAAACTTACAGGATTTGTGCCTTTGTCAGAGATGTTCGGTTATGCAACTACATTAAGAAACCTTTCTAGCGGTCGTGCGAACTACTCAATGGAGTTCTATCAATACATGCCATTACCAAAGAGCGTTCAGGAAGACGTTCTTGAAAAGATCAAGAAAGCGAAAGAAGAAAACCAGTAGCGAGAGGCGAGAGACAAGAGGCGAGAGATGACTCGTTACTGCGATTTTATTGATGTTTCATAACTCGTTTTGTGATCCTTGCCTTAGAGGTTTCGAACGTTAGGAAATATACCCCAGATTCTAAATTTGTTAATGACCGTTCTGGTCTCCAATTAATTTGATGTTGCCCTGTTGTCAGATTGTCCTGTTTGGTTATGGCTATTTGTTTTCCCAGAAGATCGGTTAAACGAATTGTCACAGGTGTTCTTTCGTACAGGGTGAAGTCAATATTGACTTCATTCCTGAAGGGATTGGGATAAATAGTGTTCACCAGCAAATTGGTTCCTTTCTGAACGTAATAAACATCCCATTTTGAAGTCGAGGAAGGAGTCAATTGAACGTCAATAGGTGTTTTCTGACCTTCTCTAACTTCAAGGTTCGTCATGTATTCAGTTTCATAACCATCCTTACTGATCTCAAGACTATATTCACCAGGTAGTAATAATCGGTCAAAGCGACCAAAGAGAGAATCTGAAGTTCGGGGCAGTAGATCCGGGCTGTAGTGCTCTTGCACAATAATTTCGGCCACCAAAGGATCTCCGGTTACAGCGTCAGTAACATGGATTTGCAAGCCTGTACCATGAGCTCTTTCCAAGGCAAATAGCGCTGAAGTCATATGGCTATCAGCGATTTCCATAGCTTCGTTTCCAGGGGGGAAAAACTCCCTGGCACATTCAACAGTGAACTCATGACAGCCCAACACACAATACATCCAACAGCGGCTAAAACCATTTTGACAATTCGATTCTTTCGGTTCATAAGTACCACCCCTGATCGAAGGAATACGTTCAGCAATCTGGGTAGCTATTTCGGCATGCAGGGCCTGGTCTGGAGCTTTTGGATAATCACTCCAGGAGTAGATGATTATTTCGCCATAGGTATGGTAGCTGTAAGAGATTACCGGTTTTTGTTGTAATGCCAGATCGCGTTTTGCTCTTGCTTCACTTTCTGAAAAGACTTCTGGACCCCGGTAAGTATTGGAGCTCCAATTCCCACTGCCGCCCAACTCCCAATTCCAGTCATAGTTTCGATTGACATCGACCCCATCGGTTGAGGGATCAAATATTCCGTTACCATTGTTGTCTCGTTTGTTTTTACGCCAATATCCGGGTCTTTCCTCGAACATATATTCCCATCCATCCGGATTAATCATCGGGATGATAAAAATCTCAGTTTCATCAATCCAATGTTTTATTTGTTCAACTGTGTCGTATCGGCTAACGAGGTAGTCTATCAGTTTAATACAAACTTCCATGCCGATGGCTTCATTAGCATGGTGCAAACCATCATACCACACGCAGGGTTCGTCTTCTTCCACTGTTGGATTGTCCGATATTTTTAGTGCAATAATGGGATAACCCTTGTTTTGACTTTCTCCAATGGTATCCAAGAAAACGATATCTGGATAGGCAAAAGCGATTGAGTCTAAAAATGCATATGTTTCTTCTTTACTGTGGTATTCTTCATATGGATCGGTAGACTCCTGTCCCAATAGGGATCCAAAACCCAGCACCCAACACCCAACACCCAACACCCAAAACCGAATACTTCGCACCCTGCACCCTGCACCCTGCACCTGAAATAGATTGCTCATCATTTGGTAAATGTCATATTATACTTGGCAGTTTCCTCAATCTTTTTGCGGCTGATATAGTCACTGTGATACTCATTGTACACGTACAGCCGGGTCTGGTCACAATAATGATCGCTTCCGGGTAAGCCTGAATTACCTGTTGGAATGACTGTTCTCGAGTTATCCCAATTGCCCAGATCATAAATATGCCGGTGAGAAGCCCCATGATCAACTGAGCCAGGATCCATAAAATCATACGAATAAGGACACACCGTATGGTGTGATCCACCTACCGGATATGGCCCCTCATTGAGCCCAAATATGGAGGCGATTAATTTTGCAGATGACAAGGGATGGTTCAGAGTCAGTCGATGTATTTTGCCCCATTCCCACTTATTTAGTTTGGCACCCATCAGCTCTTCAATTTCAGTAATCGATTCAAGAAAAGCCGAAGAAACAGCAGCTGACCAGTCTTCTTTGCTGGTTTCGGTAGTCACATCATCACACCAGGAATTGTTGGTATTCCTCAGGATGTTCTCCATGAAGTTTTTAACCATGACTTTCTTTCCTGCTACCTCCTCGAATAGTTCTTCGCCGAGTTCATCTGCAGCAAGCTGTTCAAACAAGTTGAAGTATAAAAACTCGAAGATGGTGGTGGCAACTGACTCTCGGGATAGCTTGTAATCCCAGTTTTCGAGGTAACTGACTGCTTCACTGTATTTGTCATCTGGACCTTGAATTGATTTGAGTTCTTTCAGGAAGATGGGTGTGAACTTCTCTGCCATTTTTGATTGCTGATCAGCTTGTATTCGAATAAAGTCGTCAACATCTAACAGTTTATTCTCTCGCAACAACTCTTGAATGCGATCTTGACGGTAGGGTAGGTCGAACCAACTGCTGATGTAATATGGATAGTCAGAATCAACCGTTCGGTTATTAGCAGATGACACCAGGCCATCTTCAGGATTAAAATAGTAGGGTAATTCTTCAAAATCCACCAGACCTTGCCAGTCGTATAAAGTTGTATCACCGGGAAGTACACCAACACCAGAGGTATTTCTTATGGGAAGCCCGATAGTGGAGTGCAAACCAATATTTCCGTCTACATCAGCATAAACCACATTTTGATTTACGCTCACAAAAGTTCGTATCGCTTCACGAAAATCATTCCAGTTCTGGGCTCTATTGAGTTTATAGACAGTGGATAACTCGTTGCTCGGCAGATTCCCAATCCACTGCATTGAGAATGTTTTGCCTTCAATAGCTTTAATCGGTGCAACAACAGGCCCTCGATGTGTGTACTGATTTTCAACGAGTACTGTGTCACCTGATTTGGTGAAGATGGTCTCTTGTTTGGTATTGAATTTTTTCCAGGCGCCATCGAGGCGATATTCATCAGGATTTTCAGGGTTCACTGTCTCTTTATAGAAATCCAGGTCATCGGTCATGACGTTGGTGAATCCCCAGGCAATTTTCTCATTGTGTCCGGCTACAATAAAAGGTTGACCGGGCAAAACAACCCCGGTCACATCCAGCTTACCCGGAACGACCTGATGCATTTGATACCAGATGCCTGGTACGTTTAAGCCAAGGTGCATGTCATTGGCCAATAGCGGTCTCCCTGATTTTGTTTTGCTCCCGCTAATGGCCCAGTTATTACTTCCTCTAAATACGTCGAGGCCCAATTCATCGATCTTTTGGGTAACCCGATGCAAGGCGGTGAGTATCTCAGCCTCATCATTATCCAAGGTAAATTCCGGATAGATACTTGTGCTTTGTCCGGGAATATCCGGCAGGAAAAAAGAGAAATGCTCGTTATTTACTGCTTGATTTATTTTAAACAAGGTCAATTCATTGGGCCATCCAGTCGACAGATCCCAAGCCATATAGCCGATAAGATTGATCGAGTGAACCGGCTTCCAGGGTTCGGGTTTGTAACCCAGCAGCTTAAACTCTATTGGAAGACTTCTTTGACTGTCTACAATATACTGGTTAACTCCAGTACAGAAGGCTTCCATGCATTGTTTTAGCGCTGGATTGGCTTGGTGATATATTTCAGTCGACTTTTTTGTCATTTGTAGCGATCGCATTAACTGATCAACATCCACCAGATCATCGCTCAACACCTCAGCTAATCTGCCCATGGTTACTCGTCGTAATAAATCCATCTGCCAAAGTCGGTCCTGGGCCATTAAGTAACCAACTGCGATATACAGATCGGTTTCGTTTCTGGCAAAGACATGGGGAATGGCAAAGGAGTCGCGGTAAACTTGCACTTCATCAGTCAATTGTGTCAAATGAATGTTTTGGTTGTAATCTGGTATGGGATTATTTGAAAGCTGTTTAACGAGTAATCCGGCCACAATTAATATACATCCCAGAACGATGATGACCATCCAAAGAACCTTTTTGGTTTTCATATGCAGTGGTTTAGTAAACGAGCCCGTTTAGGTTATGATCATTCAATATAGTATTAAATTTAGGTAATTCACCCTCTACTAATTTCACTAATTCCTTCTGACGCTCTTTAAGTTGGGTATGGAGCTCGTTATACACCTCAAGTTGTTGAGCATTAGGTGCAAAATCGAAGTTTTTACTCACATCACCAGCGAGCACAGAAAATTTAGCATACAGCAGGTTGGGATATCTGAACGATTTTGAATCTCCTTCTCGCGAAACAGGTTGAAGCAGTTGGTCTTCGATTGTTGCAAACTTGGCATCCATCTCTTGAATGGCTGCTTTTATTTTTTTATTCTTCCTTACTGAAGGCAGTTCAGCGAGATCAACCAGTTGTTTACGCGCCCACTCAATGGAGTTAATCATTTCGGTAATTTGATTGATATCGTGCTGTAATTTGTGTTGTAATGCCAGATTTTCTTTAATCTCACCCAGGCTACCAGTCGATGATGGATCTTTGAGTACCACCAGCTCTTCGCTCAGGGTTTGACCATTTGCTGACAATTCAAGGGTATAGGTTCCGGGTTCAACCAGGTAGCCATACAAACCACCTGTTGTTCCCCAGCTCTGGAATGGATACCATCCTTCTTTGATCCAGGTATCTCTGTATCGCTTCTCCTCAACAACGCTTGGATTATTCTTGGGTTTGATCCTGAGCTTTAAGGGATCAGCACCGGGATAGCGTAGGTTCCAGCTGATTCGGTTGATACCAGGCTGGTTTGATCCACGCAATGTTGAAATGACTTCCCCCTGCTCGTTTCTGACTTTGATTTGAATGCCTCCATCTATAGCTTCTTTCAGGTAATATGCTGCCTGGGCAGAGGCGGTACCGGCTGGACTACCCGTTTTGCGATGGAATCGATAAGCCGGCCGGGGTGTAAATAAATGGACATCTTTCTTGAGTACTTTCTTGTCGAGTTGTTGCAGGGGCGTGATATCATCCATGATCCAAAAACCTCGTCCATAGGTGCCAACAACCAAATCATTGAAGTGCTCTTGAACGACCATGTGATGTACTGGTGCATGGGGCATATTATTCTGGATTGAGATCCAGGATTTACCATCATTCCATGAGGCATATATTTCATTCTCAGTCCCCAGGTAAAGCAATCCCTTTTTAACCGGATCTTCATGAATCCAATGGCAATACGAGAAGACTGACTTCGGAATAGTACTGCCTATGTTGGTCCATGATTTGCCATAATTAGATGTTTTATAGACAAAGGGATCTCGGTTATTCATTTGATGAAAATCAACGGTCATATAGCAGGTACCGGCATCGTACCTGGATGGTTCAAGGTTACTGATGGTTCCCCATTCAGGTAAATCAGGAACATTTTTTGTTACGTTGGTCCAGGATTTTCCTCCATCTTGAGTTACATGTACCAGGCCATCATTGGTACCTGCCCAGATGCATCCTTCTTCTATTGGAGACTCAGCCAATGCGAATAGTAAACAAGCAAATTCGACTCCGATATTGTCTTTTGTCAGTCCTCCTGATGGTTGTAGTTTACTGAGGTCGTTTGTGCTCAGGTCGGGTGAAATAATTTCCCAGGAGTTACCTTCATCGGTGGTTTTGTGAACATATTGACTGCCAGCGTAAACCGTGTTATTGTCGTGCTTTGATATATGTATCGGAAAAGTCCAGTTGAAACGTAGTTTTGCATCTTTCCCTGCGGCCCCATAGGTTGATTCGGGCCAAATCATAACTGTTTTATTGTGACCTGTCCGGTAATCAACACGTGTGAACTGGCCGACATAGCTGCCTCCCCAAACGATATTTGGATCGACGGGATCAGGAAGGATAAAACCACATTCACCACCGGCTGTAGATTCCCAGGCATCGGGATTGTATCCCCAACGACCACCCACACTGGGGCCTTTGTATCCGGGACCATCCTGCTTACCACCATAAACATAGTAGGGGATCTGATTATCGACGGCTACATGATACATTTGAGCAATTGGCAGAACAACCCGGTTCCAAGACTCTCCTCTGTCCAAGGTCATAATGATTCCACCATCGTCACTAATCATCATTCGATCTGGATTGAGTGGATCAGCCCACATGTCATGTGTATCCCCTGACCAGCCTGTTCTTTCGGTAGTGAGTCCACCATCATAACTGATGCTGTGGCTATTGGCAGCAAAATAGATCAGGTTTTCATCTGCTGGGTTCACCATTATTCGTGAGGCATAGTGGGGACGTTCGTTAAGAATACGGTCTTTGCTGACCAAACGCCAACGATCGCCTCCATTGTCTGAGCGCCACAAAACACCTCGGTTCGGCGTACCGGTTTCCAACATGGCGTAGACTACATCCGGGTTACTCTGAGCGATGGCTAATCCTACTTTTCCTATTGGACCTATTGGTAATCCGTTTCCATCTAACTTTTTCCAAGTTTTACCACCGTCTTTTGATGCATACACACCACCACCTGGTCCACCGCTTTCACGAGTATAGGTTTTTATCTCGACTGGCCACATGCCGGCGAATAGAATCCTGGGGTTAACAGGATTCATGACAATTTCAAAGCATCCGGTATTTTCATCAACAAAAAGAACCTGCTCCCAGGTTTCTCCACCATCTTCGGTTCGATAAATTCCTCTTTCTTGTTGGGGGCCATAGCAATGACCTAAGGCACCAACCAATACAATATTGGGATTGGTTGGGTGTATCACAACACGGCCAACCCGTCCAGTCAGGTCAAGTCCCATGTGTTTCCATGTTTTGCCTGCATCAGTAGACTTATATACTCCATCTCCGATGGAGACATTTGACCGAATAAAGGCTTCTCCCATACCTGCCCATACTACATTGGGATCTGAGGGAGCGATGGCAAGGGCTCCAACCGATTGTGAGGGTTGATCATCGAAAATGGGTTCCCAGTCGAGTCCTCCGTCAGTTGTTTTCCAAATTCCTCCTGATGCGGCTCCAATATACGCGACCATATTGTCACCCGGGACACCTACAACTGCTGAGGTTCGGTTACCTGGAGGACCGATATGCCGGTAACGAAATTGAGAAAATAGTTCTGGGGTGATTTCCTGTGCCTGAACTGTTATGGCAATAAGAGAGAGGATGAGGAGAGATTTTAGGTGTTTCATAGTTGCACGTTTTAGGATTTTGGAAGGGATAACAGCTGGGTGTGAAAATTTTGCAGGGGTTGAAAATTTTCAACCCCTGCAAATCATGGTTACAATATTTGTATTCTTTTTGATAGTATGGTCTTCGATGTGACCAGGCGGCAGATGTAGTTGCCTGATGCTCGTCCCTGGTCGGTTTTTCCATCCCAGGTGAAGGTGTTCTTGCCCTGAGGCAGGTCTCCATCGTGTAAGGTAGAAACCACCTGTCCGGTCATGTTGTAAATAAGCAGTTTACCGGTTTGCGGGCTATCCAGAATGAATTGTATGGTTACTTCATTCAGGGCTGGAATGGGATAGGCATTCAATTGGGCTGTTTCGCTTTCAATGTCACCTGTTGAGGAGGAAGCTTTAAGGTTAATCTTGTACATTGAACGGCCAAAAGTAGCTGCTACCAAGGTTCTGGTGGGCTGATGAAGCTTAAGATCAAGCACCGGCACGGTTGGCATTCCGTTACCCATAACTTCCCAACGATCTCCTGCATCATAGGTTACATAAACACCATGATCGGTAGCCACATAAAAGGTCCCTTGGTTATCGGGATCAATTGTTATGTTATTGACGGGAATATCCGGGAGGTTACTTGAAATATCCTCCCAGGTAGCACCCAGATCTGTTGTTCTGAAAATATGTGGTTCCGGATCGTGATACCTGATTCCTGAGAATCCAACATAAGCAGTATTCACATCAAAAGGATCAGTTTGAATGGTTGTGACCCATCGAACCGGCAGATCATCTGATATCTTGGTCCATGTTCTACTAACACCACCGTCGGTAGCTACCCATACATTACCATCATCTGATCCGGCATACAGAATGTTGCCATCAATGGGTGATACAGCTAAGGCTGTCAGGGTACCATAATTCCAGGCACCAGCTCCATTGGTTAAGTCACCACTTATTGCAGTCCAATTAGCTGCCCTGTTGGTTGATTTATAGACTTTTTGTGATCCGATATACATGATCTTGGGATCATTCGGGTCTAGGATGTATGGCGTTTTCCAGTTAAAACGGTTGCTGCCCGTGATCCCGTTTTTACCTCCAATAAAGCGATTTCCTCCGTCTGTGGATCGTCCAAATCCACCTCGTTGCGAGCTGGCATACACATAGTCTGAATCGGTTGGATCAACACGAACAATGAATCCGTCTCCGCCATAAATTGAGCGCCAATCATCATCTCTACCTGTCAGAGTGCGCACAGTTCCATTGTCCTGGGTGCCGCCATAGGCTTGCTCGGGTCGTTGATAATTTACTTCGCAGGTATAGAACTGTGTGATGGGTAGTTTTTCGATAAAGTAATACGATGCACTACCTGAAGTGCTTATATAAACACCTCCGTCGTTACCCATCACCACTAATGCATTGTCTTTGGGGTGAATGAACACTCCATGCTGATCAACATGAAGCCCGTTTACCCGACTCCATGAATCACCACCATTGGTGGTTTTATGCAGGTGGAATCCACCCGAATATACAATATTGGGATTGATGGGATCTACATTGATTTTACTAAACCACCAGAAATAGGTTGTACCACCCAGGTTTGAATTCGTAGCGGTCCATGAAGTTCCGCCGTCAACGGTTTTGAAAATGTCTTTCCAGGTTCCGGTCGCATTTGCGTATACGGCATAAACGATATCCGGATTAGATTTGGAAATATCCAACCCAACTCGTCCTAAGTCCTCATCAGGCAAGCCATTCGTTAGTTCTATCCAGGTGTCACCACCATCAGTCGTTTTGTAAATTCCTGAGCTTGGCCCCCCATAGGTGCGACGATGCGGATACCTAACTCTTTCCCACATGGCTGCGTATACGATATTAGGATCATTTGGGTTGATGCACAGATCAATACCACCGGTTGAATCAGAAATAAATAAAACGTTTTCCCAAGTTTGTCCGCCATCTGTAGTTCTATAGATACCTCGTTCAGCGTTTTTTGAAAAAAGGTTACCCATACAGGCTACAAATACCCGGTCACCATTTGTTGGATCCACTTCAACACGGCCAATTCCTCCGGCATTTTCAAGACCGACGTGCGTCCATGTCGCTCCCGCATCGGTAGATTTGAACATCCCGTAGCCGTCGTAGGTAATTGAGCCCTGTCCACCATTGGGTTCTCCGGTGCCCAGATACAATAGATTGGCATCGGTCTCGGCCATTCCGAGATCCCCAATGGATTGGGTATAGGTACTCTCAAATATTTGCTCCCAGGTTGTTCCTTTGTTCGATGATTTATAAACCCCTCCGCTGGCTGCGCAGGCATAAATAGTCTCGGTGTCTGTACTATGCATTTCAACATCGGTGATTCGACCGCCCACATTGAATGGCCCAATCAGTTCCCAATCTTCCTGACCACTTTTGAATAAAGCTGCTTGCTGTTTCAGTTCAATGGCCTGTTCTCTTGCTTGCTCGTATGCTCCGGGTGAGATGGTCTCATATGGATACATGCGTTGCATCATCATCCAATCACTGGGCTTTAGTTTTGCCAGGTGATCTTCTTCGGTATTGTTATTCAGTGGTTTCAGCCACACAAATGCTGCGATCACTAAAACCAAGATTGAAAAAATACCAATAACTCGTTTCATAACTGTTTGATTTTCGAAGGTTTATTATTTGCAATTCAAACATAATGAATTCTGCTCATAATTGATATGTTGTCGGATAGCTTCTCTTCAAACTCGTAACCCAATTTGAAAAATATCGTATACAATGAGAGAGGAAAAGTGTTAACTAAAAAAACAGCATTATGAAGTACTCATATCTATACAAAGGAATTCTTGTAAGTATACTGGCGGTATTCATGTCGTTTTGTTCAGGTAGTCAAGTTGAAACCTGCGGTGATATTGGAGGTACGGCTGATGAAGGCATATTCAATCAGTTTTTCACCGAAATGGCGATAGTACGTGCTTCTGATGGTCAACCGGGAGAGCGAGACGAGGAACTGGGTCCTGGCTACACCACAGCAGAGGATTTACTTATAAAGTATACTTGCACACAAAGTGTTACAATACGCGTGTGCGTTGCCACCCGTGATCGATGGGGTGAGTCAGTTTTTAATGAAGAACATAATTCCATACCTGGAGAAGGCAGTTTCAATGTTGGATCATTTTCTGCCAAGAGCTATGTAGTGCGCGTGATCAAAGATGGGGTGTTGATCAAAAACCTGCCTTTTTATACGCAGTAAGGCAGATTTTGACTGAAAGGATTCAGTTGTGGCAATTAGTTTAGGGTGGCTTTTTCCAGTTCTTTCTTCAGGAACTTTTTTGTTTTTACCCCAACAAAGCGGTTAATTTCCTGGCCATCTCTGTACAAAACAAGCGTGGGAATATTTCGAACTTTGCTCTTTGATGCCACCGTTTGATTGTGATCGACATTCAATTTGCCAATTTTGACATCTCCATTTACTTCTTCTGCCAAATCATTCAAAATTGGTGACATCATTTTGCAGGGACCACACCATGGAGCCCAAAAATCTACCAACACCAGGCCTGATCGAGTGAGGGTTTTAAAACTCTTGGCATTTAGTTGGGTAATTTTGTCACTGCTTTTGACATCTTGTACATTCTTCATTTTGTAGTAGTTATAAACAACTAATGCGAGAAAGGCAACTCCTGCAATTATGGCAATTATGACTCCGGTTGACATGATAAATTAACTTATTTAGATATTTAGAATATTGCATGACAAAAATAATACCAAACCTGGTTAATGGGGACCAGCACTTTCCAGAAACAGGAGTCATCTTGGCGACCTATATATTAGGATTGTAGGGTTTCCAGCGTGAGTTTGCTCCGTTTCGTTGGTGATGGAGTGCCTCCATTTCGGTTTCATATCCTTGGTCTCCCTGATTGGTCATCCACTTTATGAGGACCTGGTCGAGCTCAGCAATTTGCTTGGCAAATCGGGGGTCACCGTACAAATTATTTAGCTCGTAGGGATCTGTTTCCAGGTCATAGAACTCAAATTCATCTCTGCTCTTATACCATTTAACCCGCTCTTCTTGAGGCGTTCCGTAACTGGCATCAAGCCAGTTTTGATAAATTCCTGTATTGCTCGTTGTGACCAGGTTGTAAAATGGTGCATCATGGCTAATGTTCCAGATGTACTTGTATTTTTTTGTTCTTACCGACCGGATGGGGTAGCTGGCTGAACCATTGATAATCCCCCTGGTGGTATGAATCCCATAGGTGTATTGACGATGGTCTTGGTGATTGCTCTTGAGAAGTTTGAGAAAGCTGAGACCGTCAAAGGTGTTTTTACCCAGGTGATTGGGAATTCCAACATCTACATTTGTTAGTTTGGCACCGGCAATTTCAAAAAGGGTAGGGACCACATCAATGTACTGACATAGAGCCCGGTTTCTGGATCCAGGCTTTATTTGGCCAGGCCATCTAGCAATAAAGGCAGTTTTTAGGCCCAGGTCATAGCAAGTCCATTTTCCGAAAGGATAGGAATATCCCTGTTCTGAAGTAAAGATGGTTATAGTCTCGTCTGTCCTTCCAGCACTTTCCAAAATAGCTAAGCAACGTCCCAATACACTATCGGCATATGTGATCTCTGCATAATACTCTGACAATCCCTGTCGAGTTGCTTCAGTATCTATCATATACGGTGGAATGCTGAACTGCTCCGGTTGATAGACCTCTGGATTGCCTTTATTCCAGGGGCTGTGCGGCTGATTTTCAGCTACGATCACAAAAAAGGGCTGGTTACCTTCAACGTAGGGTCTTATTTGGTCAATACTAGTATCAGGGCCCTGGTCGCCCTTACCGCGGTTAAGCCCTCCCAGGTAATCAAACGGAAAGGATTCTTCGGGTCCATAATGCTTTTTGCCGACAAGGGCTACCCGGTATCCCAGATTTCTAAAATGGTGTCCGAGGCTTTTCACACCAGGTCTCACTTCACTGTGGTTCGGATAGGCTCCGCTTCTAACCGGCCAAATTCCAGTATAGAGCTGTTGTCGGGTTGGTGCACACATTGCTGTTGATGTATGCATATTGTCAAAACACATGCCTGCTTCGGCCAGTTTTTGAATATTTGGTGTTTTTACATCCGGATTTCCATAGGGTTCACAATCGCGCCAATTCATATCATCAGCAATAAAGAGCAGGATGTTGGGTGGATTGACCTGGTAACCCGCAGGAGGAGTGAGTATTCCCCATATCCCAAAACCAATGAATATCAGAGCTTCGACAATGATTCTGGGATGCAACCATCCTATCTCCAGATCTTGTCGTTTGATCAGTGAATACAATAAAAATCCAAAGGCCGTCAGAGAAATCCCGATCAAAAAGTAAGAAAGCATATTTCCGAATTTGGTCAGTTATTATAGTTGTTGGGCCGCCATGCTGGCGGCCCTTATCAGGTTATTCTCGAATCATCTTTTGTAGTTGTGCCTCGCTGAGTTCGATAGTGGGTTCAAAGTTCTCAGACTGCATGTATTTTTCTAAACTGCTTCGCAATTGGGCTGCAGCGGGTCTGGTGCTGAGATCGGTATGGAGATCTGCACCACTAATGATTATTTTTCCTTTGCCGACCTTTGCTTCCACTATTAAAGCCAGTTGGCGGTTGCTTACCCAGTCGTCAATTATTCTCACCAATGGGCTATGACCATCCGCCCATCCGTCAAGTTTGATGGCATCGGCATGTGCCAAGGCATCCCACCATTGCCAATCCGAATAATAATCAGTGGGGAATTCTGCAAGGGCTGGATGATCAGGATTGCATAAAATACCCAATGTGTGTGGTTTTTGTCCACCAGTCCAGGCCGTATTCCAGAAGATTGAACTGAATCCGACACCAACATCACCACCGAAGTGTGGGGAGACTCTTCCTTGTCCGAGGCTAAGTAATACAGTTCCTCCTGAAATAAGTGTCTCCATTGTTTTAGGGTTCAGTTGAGAGGCAACAATCAGGGATTCAGGTGGATCATTGTATTTAGGGAATACCCAAATGTTCCAGCTATTGATGAATTCACCATATTGAACTTCGAGTTTCAATTGCTGAGGTTCGCCAATTTCCTCAAATCGATGGGTAAATACCCCAACATCATTCAATTTGCCAGGTTCAAATTCAACCTCAAATTCCTCACTACTTAAAACTCTTGATTCTTTAGTCTTCAGCCTAATTTGGGTCTTCGGTCTTGGTTCTTGGGTCTTGTCTGGAGTCATATCAAAGTAGCTAACCTGAATGGGCACCTCAATCTTTTCTCCCTCAGCGAATACGTGCTTTTCAAGCCTGGCCAATGGAACTACCGTATTGCAAAACTGTGAAAACTCTTTAGCTGAGATGTAGCCTTTTTCCTCCCAGAATGGATCCAATATGCCAACTAGTGCAGTGCCTTGTCCGGGAAAATCATGTAAATCCAGTAATTGAAATCCACCAAATTGCGGTGTTCTC